>JBEGMS010000324.1:0-11520 GCA_041182985.1 Actinomycetota bacterium | reverse complement strand
CGTACGAATCGTCGGCGTCGGCCATGATCACGTAGGTGCCGTTCGCCGCACGGATGCCGCCCATCAGCGCAGCACCGTATCCCTTCGCGGGGACGTCGACGACCCGCGCGCCGTGGTCGCGGGCGATCTGCTGGGACCCGTCGGTCGAGCCGTTGTCCGCCACGACCACCTCGCCGGCGACGCCGCACTCCTCGAGTGAGCGTCGCGCCTTGTCGATGCAGACCGCGAGCGTCTCGGCCTCGTTGAGGCACGGCATGACGACGCTTACCTCGCAGGAGGAGACGCTCACGACGACCCCGCTTCGACGGCGGTCCCGCTCATCCTGCGGATGATCATCCACGTGGCGACGGCGAGCCCGAGCGCGACGACCGCGCTCGCGACGGCGAAGGCGGCCTCCGCACGGGCGAAGACATCGCCGGATCGCCCGAGGAGCAGCAGGAGGAACACGCCGACGCCGACGATCCAGGCGATCGGGGCGATCGCATAGCGGCGAAGCGCGATCAGCGCCTGTGCGAGCGTCAGCCCGATGACCACGAGGCAGACGCCGGCGGTCAGCGACGCGAGCGCCGGTCCGCTGATGGTGAACCCGGCCCCGAACAGGAGGCGACCTATCATCGGCCCCGCGACGAGCGCGAGCAGCGACCCGACGGCGCTGAGGGCGACGACGACGCCGAGCAGGCGCCCGAAGCCGTGGCGGAACTCGTCGAGGCGGTTCTGGCTGAGGAGCCCGGCGAGGCGCGGCAGAAGCGCGGCCTGAACGGCCTGGAAGAGGAGCAGCGGGATCCGGGCGATGAAGAGCGCCGCGACGAACGCCCCGAGCTCCGCATTCTGCGCGGGCGTGGCCAGCAGGCTCGCGCCGACATAGGCCGAGTAGCTGAGGGCCTGTGCCGACGTCGAGCCGAGGAGCAGCCACCCCATCGCCGTCGAGAGCTCGCTCATGCGTGCGGGGGGGCCGGGTATGGCGAGACGCCTCGCGCCGGCGAGGCCGAACACGATCGCCGCGTACGGCGCAAGTGCGAAGACGACGCCGAACCATCCGAGCGTCGTGTAGCCCACGATGACCAAGGCGGCCGCGCCGACCGCACGAGACAGCCCATCGACGCCGACGACGATCGCGTAGCGCCCGAAGCGAGCGTTGCCGCTCAGCGCCCCCCGGGCGAGCGACATCAGGGCCCACCCGATCAGCACTGCCACGAGGGCCGCGAAGAGCCGATCGTCGGATCGCAGAAGACGCTGCTCGATCGGCTCGCGAAAGGCGAACAGGAGCGCGACGACTCCGACCGTCAGGCCGAGGCCGAGGCCGGCGGCCTTCATCAGCAGCGGGCGGCCCCCTTCGCCGCGGGCCCGTCGGTGGGCAAGAGCGCGCGCGACCTCCTGCTCGAGCGGGAGGAACAGCCCGGGCGCGAGGATGAACGCGATGACCCAGAGGCCGTTGAGTGCCGCGTAGGGCTCAGCGCCGAGTGACCGGAACGCGATGATCTGAAAGGCGTACGTCGCAAACCCGCTGACCACCAACCCGAGCGCAACGGGGATGGTGCCCGCGGGAAGCGCGGCAAGGAGCCCGAACCGTCCCGTCGACGGCTGGCGCGAAGCAGGGCGACCTCCCGGCGAAGTGGGTTTCTCCATTCTCCCGGTCATGCGCTCGCGGCCACGACCATCTCAGCGATGCGGTTCCATCGGCCACGAGACGCCCACCGGCAGGATCGAGGGGGTGAAGTACGGATCGTTGACCAGCTGCCGGTACCAGCGGCCCCAGAGACTGATTCGCTCCAGGTGCAGTACCTCCGGATCCCGCGTCGCCGATTCGTAGTGCGTGAGTACGGCCTGCGGCGTCCACACCACCCGGTAGCCGGCATCCGCGAGCTTCAGGCAGTAGTCGACGTCGTTCCAGTTGCCCGGGAGCTGGAGCGTGAACCCCCCGACCTCGTCGAACACGCGCGCGGGACTGAGCAGGCAGGCACCCGTCGTCGCCAGAACCTCGCGATTCGCCGCGTACATGCCCCACGGTCCGAGGTCGCCCGCCGGGGCCCCGAACCCGATGTGACCGGGACCGTGCCAGGCGAAGACGCCTGCGTGCTGGATCGTCCCGTCGGGGAACAGCAGCATCGGCCCGACGGCGCCGACGCCCGGCTCGCGGGCGATCGCGACAAGCGAACCGAGCCAGTCGGCTTCGTGCACCTTCACGTCGTCGTTGAGGAAGAGCAGGAACTCCCCGCGCGCGTACGCCGCGCCAACGTTTGACTTGCGTGAGAAGCTGAACGGCCGCGGGACGGGGTCGAGGATCCGCACCTTGCCCGGAGCGATCTCGCGCGCGGCGACAAGCGGCGGGCGCGCCGTCTGCGGGTCGGGGACGATCAGGATCTCGATGTTCGAGTAGTCGGTTCGCTCGACGAGGTCTCGCACGACGTCGCAGACCAGGTCATGCTCGACCCCGTCGATCAGGAGCGTGGGGGCGTTGGTCGGGATCACGACCGAGACAAGCGGCTCCTCGACCAGATGACGCCGAACGCGGTAGATCCCCTTGGAGGGTCCGTGCTCCACCTCGGCGTCGATGCCGACGCGCTCACAATGCTCGCGAACCGCGCGGACACCCGCCTCGAAGGCGTACTCCTTGGCCTCCGGGTCGCCGACGGTCGAGCCCGGTGAGGCCTTCCATCGATACAGGGGCTTCGGCAGGTGGCGGACGACGCGGGCGCGCTCCCCGACCCGCAGCACGAGGTCGTGGTCCTGCGCCCCGTCGAAGCCCTCGCGGAATCCTCCCACTTCGACGACCAGGGATCGCCGCATCACGGATAGGTGGTTCGCGTAGTTCTGCGCACGCAGCCGCTCCGGGGACCATCCCGGCTTAAACATCCGCACGAAACGTCGGTCGCCCGCGCTCCACACCCACTCGTCGGAGTACGCGTAATCGAGGTCGGGCTCGGACTCGATCAGCTCCGCCATCGCGAGCAGGGCGTCGGGCTCCAGCTCGTCATCGTGGTCGAGGAACGCCACGAACGTGCCTGATGCGAGGGCGAGCGCGTCATTCGATGCGGCCACGATGCCGCCGTTCTCGGATCGCTCGTCGAGCCGCACCCGCGGATCTCGCGATGCCAGCTCCCGAAGCCGCTCCGGCACGGCGGGATCGGGAGACGCGTCGTCGACCACGCACCACTCCCAATCGCCGAAACGCTGCGCCAGAACCGATTCGACGCACTTGTCCAGGGCCCGCATCGGAGGTGCGTAGACCGGCGTGATGATCGAAAACAGCGACGGCACGTTCACGCACCGCCCGTGCGGCGCCCATCGACTCGCAGCCACACGTCCTTGGCCAGCACCTTCGCGCGCCCACCGAGCGCTCGCCACGGGCGCCGCATCAGATAGCGAATGCGATCATTCTCGGCGAGCAGCCACTTCACCGTTCGCTCCTGAGCGGCACTGCCGATCAGGGCATCGCGGAGCTCCCACACCTCGAGCCGCAGCCGTGCGACCTCGTCCTCTGATGCACGCAACTCGCGCCGCAGCCGCTCGGCGTCGTCGTCGGCAGGCTTCTCCGGATCGCCACATCGGGTACCCGTCGTCATGGATCGCTCACTCACCTCTGGGTCGTTCGCTGGCTTTCAGCATATTCTTGCCTTGATGGCGGCCACCCTGATCGTGACGACGGAGCTACTCGGCACCCGGCCGGCGGGTCCGGGCCTCAGAGCGCAGGGTATCGCGTGCGGCTTGGCTCAGGCCGGTTTCGACGTCGCCCTGGTCGCTCCTTCGGGGTCGACATCCGCGGACGTTCCGATCCTGTCGCTCCGCGAGCTCAAGCGCGAGATCCGGCGAGCCGATGCGGTCATCGCTCCTGCATCGATCCTGGCCCTGCTCCCCGAGATTCGGACGGCGGACCGGCTGTGCGTGGACTTCGCAGGGCCCTACCCCTTGGAAGCGGCGGCCTCGCACCTGCCGCCCTCCACGATCAGGGCGGCCGAGGTCTCCGCGGCCGACGCCGTGGTCGCGGCGGATCTGGTCCTCTGCGCCCACAAACGCCAGGTCGAGTACGCCATGGACCTCATGCGCCGGCTCCGCCCCGATCAGCAGCCGACCGGTCCACGGTTCGCGCTCGTACCGTTCGGCATCCAGCCCCGCGGCTCGAATCGGCCCGCGCAGCGCGTCCGCGATGGTGCGCTCCGGGTCGTCTGGCCAGGCGGCCTGTGGGATTGGCTGGACCCCCTGATCGCGGTGACCGCGCTCTCGACCTGCACGACGCCGGTGACGATCGACTTCTGGGGCGCCCGCAATCCAGATCCACGGGCCCCCGCCGCGACTCGCGCGTCGGCGGTCGTCGATCTGGCGAAACGGCTCGGCGTGGAGGAACGGGTCTTCCTGACCGACTGGATCGATGCAGACCGATTCGACCGCGAGCTCGCGGGCTTCGATCTCGCGATCACCTTCGACGACGCCGGCCCCGAGGCCACGCACGCGTTCCGAACACGCTTGCTCCACGCCTTGGCGGTCGGCGTCCCGACGCTGGCCACCACGGGGGAGTACGTTGCGGACCTGGCAGCCTCGCGAGGAGCGGGATGGACCGTGCCGCCGAATGACCCCGACGCTCTCGCGACGATGCTGACCCGGATCGCAACGACCCGCGATGCGATCGAACAGGCGTCGGCGCAAGCGCTGACACTCGCCGCCGAGTTCTCGTACGACGACCTCGTCTCCCCGCTCGCCGACTGGCTGCGGCAGCCCGGGCAGGCCCGACCGCGGGCAGCACCCACCGCGCACGAGCGCGTCCGCCGTGCGCTCCGCCGTGGTCTGCGCTGACGATACCCCGTCAGGCACGGAGCTCGGCACCGCAACGATCGGCGAGCGCCGTGATCATCCCCTGCCGGATCGCGCTCACTTCGTCCTCAGTGAGCGTTCGATCGTCGGCCTGGAACGAAAGGCGGATGGCGATCGAGACGCGCCCCTCGCCCAGCCGGTCCGGATCCGCAAACACGTCGAACGCCTCCGCGTCGCGGAGGAGCTCGCCGCCCGCCTCACGGCAGACCGCCATGAGATCAGCCGCCGCGACGTCGTCGCCGACGACGACGGCGAGATCCTGACGCACCGGCGGGAACGCCGACAGGCCCGCGAATCGCGCCACTCGGCCACCCCCACCTGTAAGAGCGTCGAGGGCGAGGTCCGCGAGCGCGCACGGGCCATCGAGATCGAGGTCGGCGGCGAGTCCGGGATGCATCTCGCCGAGGACCCCGATCGGCTCGCCGTCGACCAGCAGGGTGGCGGCGCGGCCCGGGTGGAGCACCGGATGGTCGTCGAGCGCGCGGCGCTCCACCTGCAGCCCGATCCGGGCGGCGAGGGCGTCGACGATCGCGATCACGGTCGAGATGTCCGCCGGCGCCCCGTCCCCCGTCCACGATGCTCCCCCGACGCGGCCGGCGACGGCGATCGCAAGCCTCGTGTCCTCGCGGGGAGGTGCTCCCGCGTCCGCCGGTGCGTACGTGCGACCGAACTCGAAGATCGCCACGTCGCGCTCGCCGACCGCGCGGTTGCGCAGCACCACCTCGAGGAGGTCGGGGAGGAGCGAGACGCGGAGCTCGGACAGGTCGGACGAGAGGGGGTTGCGGAGGCCGATCGCCGGGCGGCCACCGAGGCCGTAGCGGGTGCGTCGCTCGGGATCGCCGAGGCTGACGGTGACGACCTCGCGCAGACCGAGCCCCGCGAGGTGATCGGCGATCCGCCGCTCCGTCGCCTGGGCGTGCGTCACGCCACCGAGGCCCGGCGGGATCCGCGGCAGCTCGCTCGGGACCAGGCCGAGCCCGTGCACGCGGCCGACCTCCTCGACGAGATCGATCTCCCGCGTCGCGTCCAGCCAGCGCCAGTGGGGCACCTGGCAGTCCCAGCCCCCATCGGTGCTGGTCGGCGCAAACCCGAGGCCGTCGAGGATCCGCTCGATCTCGTGGTCGGCGACGTCGATGCCGAGCACCTCGGCTGGCCGCGCCTTGCGCAGGATGACCGATTGGGATTCGGGCAGGCTCGCGACGACGTCCTGCGGATCGGCGAGCGCGGAGGCGCCTGCCCAGGCCACGATCAGCTCTGACGCCCGACGCAGTGCGATCGGCGCGAGATGGGGGTTGACCCCCTTCTCCCAGCGGTTCGAGCCGTCGGTCCGGAGCCCGAGGGCTCGGACCGTGCGCTGGATTCCGCTGCGCTCGAACGTCGCCGCCTCGAGCACGACGTTGGTCGTCTCGTCGGTGATCTCGGAGGCCGCGCCGCCCATGATCCCGGCGACGCCGCTCGGGCCGTCCGCGTCGGCGATCACCAGCATGTCCGCCGTGAGTACGCGCTCGCGGCCGTCGAGGGTGACGACGCGCTCGCCGTCCACCGCGAGGCGGGCGGTAAGGGTGCGGCCGGGCACGCGGTCGGCGTCGTACACGTGGAGCGGGTTGCCGAGCTCGTGCATCACGTAGTTGGTCACGTCGACGACGTTCGAGATCGGCCGGATCCCCGCTGCGGCGAGGCGCTGGCGCACGCGGAAGGGCGATGGGCCGATCCGGGCGTCGGCGAACCCGCGGGCCGTGAAGCGCAGGCACCGCTCCGGCGCCTCGATTCCCACCGTCACGAGATCGGCAGTCGACCCAAGGCCCACAGCAGGCTCGATGCCCGGCACCGGCGCGAGATCGAGACCGTGGAGGACGGCGACCTCGCGGGCCATCCCGTAGACGCTGAGGCAGTCGCCGCGGTTCGACTCCACGGAGAGCTCGAGCACGGCCTCGTCAAGAGCGACGTGGTCAGCGAGCAGCGAGCCGGGCTCGAAGCCCGCCCCACCCGGCAGCACGATGATGCCGTCGTGCTCGTCGGACAGCCCCAACTCCCGCTCCGACAGCATCATCCCGTCCGACACCTCGCCCCGCAGCTTCGCCTGCTTGAGCGGCGCGTCGGCCCCGGGAAGGCGGGCCCCGGGCAGGGCCACGACCACGGTGTCGCCGACCTGGAAGTTCGACGCGCCGCAGACGATCTGCCGCGGATCCGCGTCACCGGTGTCGACGCGGCACAGCCGCAGGCGGTCGGCGTTGGGGTGCTGCTCGAAGTGCACGACACACCCGATCACGAAGCTGCCGTGGTTGCCCCCGTCATCCGGGGCACCCGGTCGATGGATCGCCTCGACCTCGAATCCCGACGTGATCAGGCGCTCCGCGAGCGCCTCGGCGGTGCCGGGAAAGGCGACGAAGTCGCGGAGCCAGGAAAGGGGAAGCTGCACGAGAGGAGTCTACCGACGCTGTGCGCATAGCCCGGTACATTGACGTGGTGGAAACCGTTCTCGTCACCGGCGGTGCCGGCTTCATCGGTTCGCACGTCTGTGACCTCGCCCGCGAGCGCGGATACGCGGTCATCGCGATTGACGACCTCTCCAAGGGTCGGCGCGAGAATCTCTGCGAGGACGCGGACCTGCGCATCGTGGATATCGCCGATCGATCGGCCATGGAGACTCTCGGCCGTGCGATCGGCGCCGTCGATGCAGTGATCCACTGCGCCGCACAGGCAAGCGTCGTCGTATCCACCGAGGACCCGGCTCGCGACCTCCTGGTCAACGTCGCCGGCACGATCAACGTACTCGAGTTCTGCGCGTCCAAGCGATGCCCGATGGTCTTCACCTCCACGGGCGGAGCGATCTACGGCGAGGACGCGCCGCGTCCAACCCCCGAGACGCAGGCGACGGAGCCAGGTGCCCCCTACGGCGCGTCGAAGGCCGCCGCCGAGATCTACATCCGACAGTGGGCGCGGCGCGACCACCTCCCCCACGCGATCCTGCGCCTCGGCAACGTCTACGGCCCGCGCCAGCGGGGCGACGGCGAGGCGGGGGTGGTCGCCATCTTCGCCGAGCGCCTGCGCGACGGGCAGCCGATCACCCTCTACGGCCACGGCACCCCAACACGCGACTACGTGCACGTCAGCGACGTCGCGAAGGCGCTCCTGGCCGCCATCGGAACCACCGGCACCTTCAACGTCGCGACGGGCGTCGAGACCAGCGTGCGTGTTGTGTACGACCTCGCCGTCAGCGCGTTCGACCGCTCGGTCGTGGACGACCCGACGCTCGCGGACCTGCGCCCCGGTGAGATCTCCGCATCCTGCCTCGACGTCGGGCGCGCCCGTGATGCTCTCGCGTGGGCGCCCTCCGTGCCCGTGGCGGCGGGCATTCCCGCCACCGTGCGGGCGCTCATCGCCTGATCCGGATCAGCGGCGCACCCCGTCGGAGTGCTACCCGTGCGCGATGGTCGATGCGCTCGCTCAGGTGTGATCGCCTTGAGGTGCCGAACGGCGCCCCGGAGGCCCAGCGTGTCGCCCACACCGGACACCGTTCGTCCGACATGTCCCATCCGCCGGCAGGCCAGCTCTCATCGTCGATCGAGCAGCCGACCCCGATCGCCTTCGCAAGGCAGCTGAATATCGACTGGTCATGTCGGTGCTCGACCAACGAGTCGGAACCATCGACCCGCCAGCGGCGGTCGGTGAGGTACCCGTAGCCTTCGGCGGTCGCTGTGTCGCACCACGCGTCGACGAGGTCCCGCGTCTCGGGCCGATCGGCGAGGATGAGAAAGTGCGCTGCGAGCTGGCGCGAGCATCGATCGGAATCCCGCAGGCGCAGGTGGTCGAGGAGTTCCGGTTTCGTCCACTGCCCCTCGGCGCCCCCCAGGCGGAACGAGAAGAGGCCATGGTCGGCCGCAAGAGCCAGGTACTCCGCCCAGCGACGCCGGGCCTCTGGCGTGTGGAGGCGCAGCGTCGAGCCTGCATCGACGTACACGACGCCCGCCCCACCCCGGCGGCGCAGGGCATCGCGGATCAGATAGGGCTTCCACAGCCAGTACCCGCACCCCCGTTCGTGCAGTCGGACGAAGTCGCCGTGGTCTCGCCAGAATCCCGGCAGGTCCCGCCGCAGGCGCCGCAGGTCGTAGGCCTGCGCGTCGGCTACCTCAACCGCCGGACAGGCCTCGCGCACCACCCGCCGGGCGGCGTTTCGCCAGCCCAACGATCCGTCGCCGAACGACACGAGCGACCATCGTGGTGGGGAGGCGGCAGACATCGGCCGATCATCGCACGCGAACGGTTCTGATAGAAAGGGGCAAGTGCCGTCGCCTCCCACCCCACCTGTGGTCGCGGTGGTCGTCCCGACGCGCGACCGCCACTCGGAACTGGCGAACCTGCTCTCGCTTCTCGGTCAGCAGTCACTGGCTCCACGATCGGTCATCGTGGTTGACGCGTCGGAATCACCCCCCAGTACGGTGAGTGAGGCCATCCCGCTGCGTACCGTGAGGGCCACCCCCGGACTCGCGGGAGTCCAGAGAAACATCGGAATCGACCTCGCGATGGCCGATTCCGATGTCCGCTTCATCGCCCTCCTCGATGACGACGTGGAACCCGCGGAGGACTATCTCCAGCGACTGGTGGGGGGGCTCGAGCGCGACCCGAGCGCCGCCGGGATCAGCGGGGTTGCCGTGGCGACCACCGCGCGCGGCAACGCGCCGATGCGTTATGGACGCTGGCGCCGAATGATTCTCCGCGTATGCCTCTTTACGGGTTCGCGAAACGGCTCGATGCTCGCCAGCGGCGTGAATGTGGGCTTCGACAACGACGACGAGGAAGGAACAGTTGAGGTCGACTGGTTGATCGGATGCAGCGTCTGGCGTCGTGACGCGATCACCGAGGTCCGCTTTGACGCTGATGATGAGGCTACCTTCCTCGGTGACGACGTGCTCTTCTCGCTTCTGGCGCGGCGGCATGGCAGGCTCCTCGTCGACACCTCGGTGATCCTGCCGCACCGGATGAGTCCGATCGGGCGACATCAAGCCCCCGAGCACTGGGCCGAGTGGATCAGGAGCCGACGCCGGATCGTCGCTCGCGCGCCGAACGGCCGGCGTTCGGCATATTGGTTGACGACCACCGCCGGCATCGCATTTTTGACGATCGGCGCGCTTCGCGGATCACCGGAGTCCCGAGCTTCTCTGCGTTCGGCTCGTCACGCTGCGGTGGATGTCTTCCGGGGACGCTATTGAACGGCGGTTCGAGCGATTCGCCGATCAGACTGGCGGGGCACGACGGCAGGCCTGTCGATCCATCGAGCGGGCTGATCTGGGAAGCCATGCATGCAGCCGTGACGGCACGGGGTTTCCGGATTGAGCAGCGCGAAGTCGGTGCGGCGACAGCGCTCGGAGGCCTGATCGCACTCAATCACGTCCCATCGGTGATCGCGGAAGCCGACGACCTCGCGGTTCCGGTGAGCAGACGGACACTGGTCCTGTTCGAGCCCCGCATCACCGACCCCGTCGCGCATTCGCCGCGGACGCTCGCACGGTACGGTCAGGTTCTCTCGCCGTCGCCGTACTGGCCACATGGCACGGCGGACGCCGTCTTCCCATGGCCTCAAGACTCCATGCCTCACGAGATTGAAAGCCCCGATTCGTGGAGTCAGCGCCTCCGGGCGGGGTCAATCGTGCAATCGAACAAGTTCAGCGCGATCTCCGGCGAGCGGTATTCACTGCGCCGCAGGGTCGTCGCCCGCGCGCACGCCTGCGGCGTGCCCGTCGACCTGATCGGGCCCGAATGGGAATCTACGACAGCGGCGCGATTCGAGAACTGGTGCCGATCCGCGCACGCGGCGGCGAGATCGGGCCACGTCCCGGACCTGAGAGGCCTGCGGTGCCCGCGACCGCCTCTCGGCCGTTATCGCGGGAGCACAGAGGACAAGCACGTTGTCGTCAGTCGGTACCGCGTATCCATCTGCATCGAGAACTCGGGGGATTACGTCTCCGAGAAGCTGTTCGACGCCATTCGGGCACAGACCCTTCCCGTCTACGTCGGACCCGCCGATCTGATTCCGGAAGCGCTTCAGCCTTTCGACTTGAACACCCCCCCAGACCCAGAGGCGATCGTCGAACGGACCGCCGACCTCCTGGCCATGCCCGACGGCGATCAGCACGATCTGGTGGCTCAACTCGTTGACGCGACCCGTCACTCCGACGAGCGCCGCTCGCCTGTCCGTGTCTACTCATCGATCGCTCGCTGTGCCGTAGACCACTGGCCCGAGCAATGAGCAAGACCAATCGCGTGGCCGTGATCCTCCCGTTTCACGGCCCCGCTCCGTTCCTCGCCGAGGCTTTGGAGAGCATCGCGGGCGAGGAGACCATGGAGATTGAGACCATCCTGATCGATGATCACGCCGCGACCACCGCTCGCTCGATCGCCTCCGGATTCTGCGCAGACGGACCACGCCGGAGGCTAATCTCCAACGCCGGGCTGGGAATTGCCGACGCGCTGATGACGGGCGTACGCGAGTCGTCAGCGCCGCTCCTCGCGCGGTTCGATGCCGACGACCGGATGCTGCCCGGCCGCATCGCGCGCCAGTCGGCGTACCTCGCAGAGAACCCCGACGTGGCCGTCGTCGGCTCTCAGGTGCGGTACATCGACGCCGACGGCAACGACACCGGCCGGTCCTGCTACGCGACGGACACCACCACGATCGACCGAGTGCTCCGCCGCGCATGCCCGATCTCCCACCCC
>JBEGMS010000323.1:0-13671 GCA_041182985.1 Actinomycetota bacterium | reverse complement strand
CCCCCCCCCCCCCCCCCACCGGGTTCGCTAGGCGACCCCGGTGCTCCAGAGGCTGATCCAGCCGTTCGGGTTCAGCACGGGCTTCACCCACGGCTGGCCGCCGTAGTAGAAGTTCGGGAAGGAGATCCACGCCATCGTGGCCGACTCGTCCCACTCCTTCTGCATGTCGATGTAGAGCTGGTCGCGAACCGCGTCGTCGAAGGTCTTCTGCGCCTCGTCGAACTTGGCCTGGAAGGAGTCCGGTGCCCAGTCGCACCAGTTCCACTGGCCGAGCTGCGGCTTCGTGAACCAGACGATCGACCACGAGGGGTCCGGCAGCGAGGTGTAGCCGGAGTAGACGAGCTGCCGGTCCTTGCCACCACCACCGTTGCCGGGGATCTCGTAGAACGCTCCCGAGTCCTGCAGGTCGATCTCGACCGTGATGCCGATCTCCTTGAGGTTCGCCTGGATGATCTCCGCGGCGGCCTTGTCGGTCTCGGTGGTCGTCGTCGTGAGCTTCAGGGTGACGTCGGTCAGGCCCGAGGCGGCGAGGTACTCCTTCGCCTTCGCAGGGTCGGGGCCGTACGACGGGGCGTCCGCCCAATAGCCGAGGCCCATGTTCTCCGGGATGATCGCCTTCGCCCGCGTGTGCTTGCCGTTGTAGACCGCGGCGATGATGCCGTCGACATCGATCGCCTCGCGGACGGCCTTGCGGACGTTGATGTCGTCCAGCGGCGCGTTCGCCTCGCTGATCGCGAGGAAGTTGTAGTTCAGCGACGGCTGCTCGAGCACCGGGAGCCCGGCACCGGAGATCTGGTCGACCGTGGCCTCGCCGAGGAAGCCGTAGTTGACGTCACCGGCCTGGAGCGCGTTGGCCGCCGTCGTGTCCTCCTCGATGAACAGGATCTCGATCTGCTCGAACACGGCGGGGGCCGCGTACTCCGCGTTCGCCCCGCTGTAGTCGGCGAACTTCTTGAGGACCGTCTTCTCCTTCGGCGTCCAGGAGACGAACTCGTACGGGCCGGTGCCGATCGGGCTGGTGCCGTAGTCCTCGCCCTTCTCCTCGACGGCCTTCTTCGACAGCACCTTCCCCGCGATGGCGGGGAGCGTGGTGCGCATGAGGGGCGCGAACGGCTCCTTCATGATGATCACGCCGCTGTAGGTGTCGACGACCTTGACCTCCTTCAGCGCCGCCCAGTCGCCCTGGTACGGCGACTCCAGCTTCGGCTCGGTGAGGCCGGCGATGCGCTCGTACGAGAACTTGACGTCCTCGGCCGTCACCTCGCCGTAGCCGCCGTGGAACTGGACTCCCTCCTTCAGCTTGAAGGAGAACTCCAGGTTGTCCGCGGAGGCCTCGAAGGTCTCGGCGAGGCAGTTGACGACGTCGAACGAGCCGGGCTTGAAGGTGATCAGGCCCTCGTTGATGCAGTCGACGAGCTGACCGTCGTGGGTGGTCGGCCAGATCGCCGGATCGATCGAGGCGGTGTCGTAGATGTCGCGGTACGTGAGAAGCGCGGTGGCGCCCTCCGGAGCGGCCGAGGTGGACTCGGCGGCTGCGGTGTCGCCGCCCGCCGTCTCGCCGCCGGACGACGAATCGCCCCCGCCGCACGCCGCGATCAGCATCCCGATGGTGGTCATCGCGAGTCCGAGCGCGCTGGCCTTGGCGATGAACGTCCTGCGGTCGATCCGACGGCCTACGAGCTCGGCCATGAGCCCGTTGAGCTCCTCGCCCTTCTCCCGGTTGCTCCTGGGTTCGATCTCCTCGTGCATGGTGTTCCTCTCCCCTCGCGTTGTGGTCATCTCGCGCCGCGCGCCGCTTCGACGAAGCGGAGCGCCCGTTCCCGGTCGACCGGGTTCCATGTCCCGCCGTCCACCTTCAGGCTGCTGCCGACGATACAGCCATCGCAGTGCGGAAGATAGGCCGCGATCGTCTCGGCTCGGGCCCCGGTGTTGAGCAGCACCGGCACCTCGGTTGGCACGGCGGCACGGACCGATTCGAGCGTGGAGAGATCGGCCTCGGCGCCCGCCATCGGCCCCGACACGAGGATGCCGTCGGCCAGGCTCGAGACTGCGGTCGAGCGGGCGACCTGCGCCGCCGTGCGGCCGCCGATGCCGGAGGCGAACTCCGGCGTGATGTTCATGAGGATCGACAGATCGCCGGCGTCGAGGCGCCGACGCTCGCGCAGGAGCGCGGCCGCATCGGGCTGCCAGAGTCCCATGTCGGACTCCCAGACGCCGGAGGCCACCTCGCGCATGAAGTCGGCTTCCGTCGCGACGGCGACCGCCAGCGCGCAGCCCGCGTCCCACAGGAAGTCGACGCCGAAGGGCATGCCGGTCGGCCGGCACTCCGTGACGACCCGCGCCATGACGGCTGCGCTCTCGAGTCCGGCCTCGAGCTGGTAGGGCCGGTCGCCCTCGTTGCAGAACAGCAGCGCGTCGAATCCCGCCTCGCGGAGGATTTCTGCGTCACGGGCGACCCAGTCGATCAGGCCCTGGACGCCGGCGTCGGCGTCGTACAGCGGGGTGCCGGGGAGCGGCGGGACGTGCGCCATCGCGATCAGGACGTTCCGGTCGCCGAACCGGCGCATGAAGGGTCGCATCGGAGCTCCTCGCTTTCCGGGACGAGCCTAGTGGTTCACCGTGTGCGAAGCGATGCGCTTCGGTGGTAGTTATGCTGATTTTTCGATCATGATCGAACAATCGATCTCACTCGGAGCGAAGCGGCGCCGCGAGGGCCTCGAGCGGCTGGTCAATGACCAGGGCGGTATCACGGTCGCCGACGCCGCCAACCGGATGGGCGTCTCGCAGATGACGATTCGCCGCGACCTCGACGCCCTCGACGCGCTCGGGCGGGTCCGACGGGTGCGCGGCGGTGCGATCGTGCGCGTCGGTCGGGCCCACGAGCCTCCGCTCGAGGACCGCGCAGCGCTCGCGACCGCCGCGAAGGCCCGCATCGCCCGGCTCGCGGCGGATCTGGTCGGCGATGGGGACACCATCATCCTCGACGTCGGCTCCACGGGCGTCGAGCTCGCACGAGCGCTCCGCGGGAGATCCCGGCTGACCGTTCTGACTGCGAGCGTGTCGGTCGTGAGCGTGCTCGCCGACGAGCCCGGCATCCGCGTGATCGCGACTGGCGGGCTGGTGCGGGCGAGCGAGATGAGCATGGTCGGGGCGATCGCGGAAGGGGTCTTCGACAACCACAACTGCGACACGCTGTTCCTCGGCGTCGCGGGCATCGACCCCGTCAAGGGCCTGACCGAGTTCAGCCTCGACGATGCCCGGGTCAAGCAGGCGGCGATCCGGTCGGCTCGTTCGGTGGTCGTGCTCGCCGACGAGCGCAAGCTCGGCACCGTCGCCTTCGCTCGCATCTCGCACTTCGGGGCGGCGGACGTGCTGATCTGCGACGCGCCACCCCAGCATCCCGTCGTGCGGGCCGCCGTGGAAGCCGGGGTGCGCTACCTTCACGCGATCGAGGGGGAGGCGGTGACGTGATGGGCGACCGGCTCGTGTGCGGGATCGACGTGGGGTCGAGTGCGGTCAAGGCGACGTTGCTGCATCCCGAGCGCGGGGTGGTCGCAACCGGCGACGCGCCGGCGCCGTTGCGCTCCGAGCACCCCGGCTGGTCGGAGGTCGCCGTTGAGGACTGGTGGGCAGCCGCGTGCGCCGCGGTGCCCCTGGCCCTCGCCGACGCCGGCGCCGTGGCGGCGGACGTCGTCGCCGTCGCGACGACCGGGATGGTCCCGGCCGTCGTGCTGCTCGATGAGGCCGGTGGGCCCTTGCGGGCCGGCATCCTCCAGAACGATGCCCGCGCCGTCGGGGAGATCAGCGAGATGGAGGCTGCGCTCGCGGATGTCGATCTGCTCGGACGCACCGGTTCCGCGCTGACGCAGCAGTCCGTCGGTCCGACGCTGCTCTGGATCCGCCGCAATGAACCCGACGTCTGGGCCCGCACCGCCACCGTCGGGGGATCGTACGACTGGCTGCTGCGGCGGCTCGGTGCGATCCCCCACGTGGAGGGCAACTGGGCGATCGAGAGCGGCCTCTACGACCTCTCGGGCCGGCCATGTCCCGAGGTGCTCGCCGTCGCCGGGGTCGAGTCGTCACGGCTGCCAGCCGTGGTGCGGCCGGCGACGCCGATGGGAGAGATCGATCCGGCCGCCGCTGCTGCGATCGGCCTCGCGCCCGGCACGCTGCTCGTCGTCGGCGGAGCCGATCACGTGCTGTCAGCCGCCAGCGCCGGGGTGGCCGAGCCCGGCCAGGCGTTGGTCAAGCTCGGCAGCTCGGGCGACCTCCTCACCGTCTCGTGCGAACCGGTGACCGACCGGCGCCTCTACCTCGACCATCACCCGATCCAGGGACGGTGGATCCCCAACGGCTGCATGGCCACGTCGGGCTCGCTCCTGCGCTGGTTCCAGCAGCGGATCGCCGCCGGCGAGGACTTCGCGGCACTCGACGCCGAAGCCGCCCAGGTACCGGCTGGCGCCGAAGGGGTCGTCTGCCTGCCGTACTTCCTGGGCGAGAAGAGCCCGGTACACGATCCGGAGGCGCGCGGAGCGTTCGTCGGCCTGCACCTCGGCCACACCCGTGCGCACCTGTTCCGCGCGTGCCTCGAGAGCACCGGCCACGGTCTGCGTCACCACCTGGACGTGCTCGAGGAGATCGGCATCGAGGTCCGCGAGGCCCGAGTCACCAACGGCGGTGCCAATTCGCGCCTCTGGAAGCAGGCCGTCGCCGATGCGCTCGGCATCCCGCTCGTGCCGATCATCGACCACCCGGGGAGTTCCTTCGGTGCGGCCGTCGCCGCCGCGATCGGAGCTGGGCTGATCGACGGCTGGGAGGCCGTCGACCGCTTCGTCGACCTCGGCGACCCCGTCGAGCCCGATCCGCGGGCGGCACCGGCCCTGGCCGAGTCCTACGGCGTCTATCGGGACCTGGAGGCGGCGCTGCGGCCGCTCAGCCACCGGCTGGCCCGAGCGGCCCGCTAGCCTGCACGCATGACCCGCGCCGCCGTTCTCCACGAGCTCCGCGCCCCGCTTTCGGTAGAGGACGTCGAGGTCGCCGCGCCGCGCGCGGGCGAGGTGCAGGTCCGCCTCGCGGCCTCTGGCGTCTGCCACTCCGATCTGCATACGCTCAACGGCTCGTTCCCGTGGCCCCTGCCGGCCATCTTCGGGCACGAGGGCGCCGGCGTCGTGGAGGAGGTCGGCCCCGGGGTGACCAACGTCACCCCGGGCGACCACGTGATCCTCACGTGGCTCCCGTACTGCGGGGCGTGCCGACAGTGCCGCCGCGGGCGACCGAACATCTGCGAGAACCAGGGTTGGTCGGACGCCGGGACGATGATGGACGGCACCGTTCGCTTCACGGGCGCCACGGGACCGATCCACCACTGCACGGGCTCGACGTTCGCCGAGCGGACGGTCGTCGCCGCGCAGACGTGCGTGAAGGTCGACGCGACGCTGGATCTCGTCGATCTGTGTCTGTTCGGCTGCGCGGTGATGACGGGTGTCGGCGCCGTCCGCAACTCGGCGAAGGTGCAGCCCGGCGACTCGGTCGCCGTGGTCGGCTGCGGCGGGGTCGGGCTCAACGTCATCCAGGGGGCCCGGATCGCAGGGGCGGGGCGCATCGTCGCCATCGATCGCGTGCCTGCGAAGCTGGAGGTCGCACGCGCGCTCGGGGCCACCGAGGTGATCGACGCCTCAGCGGTCGATCCCGTCGAGGCGCTCCCGGATGGCTTCGACCACGTCTTCGAGGCGATTGGCCGTACCGACACCATCGAGTCGGCGATCGGGCTGGTCGCCCCCGGGGGGCAGGCGCTGCTGATCGGCATGGCGCCCGTCGGCGCGACCATCCCGATCACGCCCCTCGACCTGACCGTCAGCGACCGATCGATCCGCGGATCCTGGTACGGCGGCGTCGTGCCCGAGCGGGATTTCCCGCTGCTCGTCGACCTCTACCGCACGGGCGAGTTGCGGATGGATGCGATCGTGCAGCGCATCGCCCTCGACGACATCAACGTCGCCTTCGAGGGCCTTCGCCGCGGCGACGCGATCCGCAGCGTGATCGTCTACTGATGGGCTACCACGCGTCGCCGAGGGCGACGCGGATGCCCTCGCCGGATACGCCGCTGCTCTCGGGCGATGCGAGGAAGGCGATCACCTCGCCCACTTCCTCCGCCGTGATCACCCGGCCAGCGGCGTACGACGCCGCTCTCGCGGCCCAGACCTCATCGACCGTCAGGCCGGCGGACTGCGCGTCGCGCTGGGCGGACTGCTCCGACATCTTGGAGCGAACCCAGCCGGGCAGCACTGCGTTGCAGGTGATGCCGACCGGAGCCCCATCCTGGGCCACGCTGAGCATCATGCCGAGCAATCCGGCCTTGGCCGCGCTGTAGGCCGAGTACCCGGGCGCGCCATGCGTGGCGGCCGTCGATGCCACGAGCACGATTCGACCAGATCCGCTGCGTTCCAGATCGGGCCACGCCAGCCGGATGAGGTGGAACGCAGCGTCGAGATTGAGGGCCATGCTCGCGCGCCAGACCCGCGGCTCGAGGGTCGCGATGGGGCCCTCCTCGGCAGAGCCGACGCCGGCGGAGTGGATGACGGCTTCGATCGGTCCACGCTCGCGGGCCCGTTCGATCGCCAGCGCGCAGCCGTCCTCGGTGGAGAGATCGGCAGTGGCGCTCCCCTCGCCCCCCCGTCGCGAGATGCCGACGACGTCGCGCCCGCGCTCTCGGAGAATGCGAGCGGTCGCAAGGCCGATACCGCTCGAGGCGCCGGTGACCAGCACGACGCCCATCGCGGTGCTAGTCGCCCTGCTCGACGAAGTACTTGCCGGTCTGGCCGTCGGAGAACCAGCGGCTCGTGACCGTCTTCTTGCGCGTGAAGAAGTCGACGCCGTCGGTGCCGTGCGCGTGCAGGTCGCCGAGGAACGAGTCCTTCCAGCCCGAGAAGGGGAAGAAGGCGACCGGGGCGGCGACGCCGACGTTGACGCCGATCATGCCGACCTCGACCTCGTGGCGGTAGCGGCGGACCGCGGCGCCCGACTCCGTGAAGATCGAGGTGCCGTTGCCGTAGCGCGAGCCGTTGACGAAGGCGATCGCGTCGGCCAGCGTGTCGACCTCGACGACGCTGAGGACCGGCCCGAAGACCTCCTCGCGGGAGATCTCCATGTCGGCGGTGACGCCCTGGACGATCGTCGGGCCGACGTAGGCGCCCTCGGCGGGCAGGCCCGGCTCGCGGCCGTCGACGGCCAGAGTCGCGCCCTGCTCGAGGGCGTTGTCGATCATGCCGCGGATGCGGTCGCGCGCCTCGCAGGAGACGACGGGGCCGACGCTCGTGCCCTGCTCCATGCCGTCGCCGACGGTGAGGGCCTCGGTGCGCGGCACGAGCTCCTTGGCGAGGTCCTGCCAGGCGCCGCCGACGGCGACGACGATCGACCCGGCCATGCAGCGCTGGCCCGCGGCGCCGAAGGCGGAGCCGATGATGTTGTCGGCCGTCTTGTCCATCACGGCGTCGGGCATCACGACCATCGAGTTCTTCGCCCCGCCCAGCGCCTGGACGCGCTTCTTCTTGGCGGCGGCGCGCTCGTAGATGTACTGCGCGGTCGACGCGGAGCCGACGAAGGAGACGGCGTCGATGCCGGGGTGGTCGAGGATCGCGTTGACCACGTCGCGCGAGCCGTTGACCATGTTGACGACGCCGGGCGGCAGGCCGAGCCCGTCGATCAGCTCGAAGACGATCTGCTGCGTCATCGGGACCTGCTCGGAGGGCTTGAGGATGAAGGTGTTGCCCGTCGCGATCGCGAAGGGCAGGAACCACATCGGCACCATCGCGGGGAAGTTGAACGGCGTGATCGCGGCGCAGACGCCGACGGGCTGGCGGATCGTCTCCGCGTCGACGTTGGTGGCGACGCCCTCGAGGTTGCGGCCCTGCATCGTGGTCGGGATCGCGCAGGCGCACTCGACCATCTCGATCATGCGCTCGACCTCGGCGCGGGCGTCGGGGAAGGTCTTGCCCATCTCGAGGGTCACGCACTCGGCGAGGCGGTCCTTGTTCTCCTCGAGCTGCTGCCGGAAGCCGAACAGCCAGCGGGCGCGATCGATCGTGCTCTTCGCCTTCCAGGCGGGGAACGCGGCGCGCGCGGCCTGCACGGCCTGGTCGACGTCGTTCGCGCCCGACAGCGGCACCTGCGACAGCACCTCGCCGGTGGCGGGGTTCTGGACGTCCAGGAGCTCGCTCGACGCGGACGGCACCCACGCGCCATTGATGTAGTTCGGGAGGATCTTCACGGCGGTCGCGCTCATCGTC
Source organism: Actinomycetota bacterium (assembly GCA_041182985.1). GTDB lineage: Bacteria > Actinomycetota > Thermoleophilia > Gaiellales > F1-60-MAGs149 > F1-60-MAGs149. Next base: position 5,386 of record JBEGMS010000323.1, on the reverse strand, counting down.
TCGGGCACCTCGGGTCGGGCGGAAGGGACTCCCCGGATGCTACCTACGACGCGGCGTCGGGGGCGCGCTCCACCAGCTGGCGCTTGATGCGGGCGAGGATCGCGCCCGTCGAGCGCATGCGCAGGGGCGAGACGACCTCGGCGAGGCCCATGCCCATGGCGAACTCGCTGGGGGTGGCCAGCACCTCCTCGACCGAGGCCCCGTCGAGGCCCGCCTGGATGATCCCGGCGAAGCCCTTCGAGGTCGGGGCCTCGTCGGGCGCGGCGAAGAACAGGCGCACGCGGTCCGCGTCGTCGACCTCGGCCTGCACGAAGAGCGGCGTCTGGCACTCGTGGACTCGCTCGAGATCCTGTCCGGCGAGCCGCTCCGGCAGGGGCGGCAGGCCGTTGGCGTACTCGAGCAGCAGGTCGAGCCGCTCCGTGCGGTCGCACTCGGCGAACTCGTCGACGATCGCCTGCAGGCGCGGGGGGAGCGCGCGGTCCACGGCTACGGCTTCTCGATCGGCACGCGCACCGCGTTGCCCCACTCGACCCACGAGCCGTCGTAGTTGCGGACGTGCTCGAAGCCGAGCAGGTGCGTGAGCACGAACCAGGTGTGGCTCGAGCGCTCGCCGATGCGGCAGTAGGTGATCACCTCGTCGGACGGCTCGAGGCCGATCTCGTCCGCGTAGATGGCGCGCAGCTCGTCGGCCGTCTTGAAGGTGCCGTCCTCGTTGGCGGCGCGCTTCCACGGCACGCTGCTCGCCGTGGGCACGTGGCCGCCGCGCTGGACGCCCTCCTGCGGGTAGTCGGGCATGTGCAGGAGCTCGCCGGTGAACTCGCCGGGGGAGCGCACGTCGACGAGCGGGCCCTGCCCGATGTGGGCGAGGACGTCCTCCTTGAAGGCGCGGATCGCCTCGTCGTCGCGCTGGACGATCGGGTAGTCGGCGGGCGCCACCTGGGGCTCGTCGGTCGTCATGGCACGGCCCTCGGCGGCCCAGGCGGCGCGGCCGCCGTCGAGCAGGCGCACGTCGGGGTGGCCGAACAGGCTGAAGACCCACAGGGCGTAGGCGGCCCACCAGTTGAAGTTGTCGCCGTAGATGACCACGGTGGTGTCGCGGCCGATGCCGCGCGCCGCGCACATCCGCGCGAAGCCCTCGGCGTCGATGTAGTCGCGCGCCACCTCGTCGTTGAGGTCGATGTGCCAGTCCAGCTTGCGCGCGCCGGGGATGTGGCCCGTGTGGTAGAGCAGCACGTCCTCGTTGCACTCGAGGACGACGAGGCCGTCGTCGCCGAGATGGTCCTCGAGCCACTGCGTGGTGACGAGGCGCTCGGGGTGGGCGTAGGCGGCGAGCTTGGGGTCGGTGTCGGCGGGCAGGGGCATCGCGGGGCTCCTCGGTCGTGCGGATCGGTCCGTCAGGCGATTCGGCCGCGGGCAGCGTACGGCCGTCAGCCGGCGCTCGGCGCCGCCTCGTCGACCAGGCGGTCGAGCGGCGCCCAGAAGTCGGCCTGGGCCTGCTCGTCCTCGCGCTTGGGGGCGAAGTGGTCGTAGGCGACGGCGTCGGTCGAGACCAGCTCGGTGACCTGCGCCGGGTGGGGTGCGATCCGCGCGGCGAGGGCGTCGGCGCCGCCGCGGCCGACGACGATGTCTTGGTCGCCGACGAGCATCTCCACGGTCGTGTCGGCCGGCACGGGCGGCAGCTCGGCGGGCAGCCCGAGCGGCTCGGCGGGGAAGACCGCGTAGACCGCGGTCGGCACCGGGACGCCCCAGTCGGAGGCCATCGCCGCGTAGACGACGGCGAGCCCGCCGCCGAGCGAGTAGCCCGCGGCCACGACGGGCCCGGTCGCCCCGAGCCGCTCGGCCTCGGCGAGGCCGTCGCGGATGCCCGCCTCCGTGCCGCGCAGCATGCTGGCCGGGCTGGACAGGAGGCCGGCCTGGTAGTCGGGGAAGACGACGGCGGCGCCCGTCGCGTTGAGGTGGTCGATCCAGGCGCCGTAGTCGGCCGGGTCGAGGTCGTTCCAGCCGTGCAGGAGGATCACGGTGGCGCGGGCCTCGCCGGCCGGCATGAAGACCTGCGCGCGCGGCCCCGTGGGCTCGGGCTCCTCGTCGTCCTCGACGGCGGCCTCGGCGGTCGCGGTCGCGGTGGCCGCGGCGGTGCCGGCCGGCTCGGTGGCGGCGGCCGCGTCGGGCGTGGCGCCCTCCTCGGACGCGCCGCAGCCCGCGAGGGCGAGGGCGGCCATGAGGACGAGCGCGAGCAGGGGGAGGAAGCGGCGCATCAGTCGAAGAGGCCGCGCTGGGCGGGGCCGGCGGCGGGCGCCGTGGCGACGCCGGCGGCGTCGAGGAGCTGGCGCAGCCGGCCCGCGTTGTCGGGCCCCTGGGTGTCGGCGTTGGTGTTGAACATGGCGTAGAGGCGGGACGTGGAGCGGGCGAGGTCGCGCAGCGGCTCCACCCACTCTGCCAGTTCATCGTCCGTGTAGAGATGGTCGAAGCGGGCGGAGGCGCCGCCGCCCCGGGCGTTCCAGGTCGCGGCGTTGCGGCCGTGGAAGCGCACGTAGCCCGTCTGCGAGGTCGCGCGCACGACGGTCTGCGCGACGTTGGGGGTCGCCACCTGCGGGGCGTCGACGGCGACGTAGGTGAGGCCCCGCTCGCGCAGCCCGGCGAGGGTCTCGTCGACGAGGTCGGGGCTGAGCCAGTCGCGCTGGCGGAACTCCACCATCACGTCGTGGCCCGGCAGACCGGCGCGGATGCGGTCGATGCGCTCCCACGCGGCGCGCCCCGGCGCGGCCGACGGCGGCAGCTGGGCGAGCACGCCGCCGAGCCTGCCCGCGCGCCGCAGCGGCTCCAGCGCGCGCGCGAAGCGGGCGAGGACGCGCTCCTCGAGCGCGTCCGAGGGGACCACGTGGCCCTGCGCGGTGACCTCCGAGACGAGCGGGCGCAGGTCGGCGGGCAGCTGCTCGGGGCGCACCCGGTGGCCCGTGATCAGCCCGAAGGCCTTGACGTGGAAGACGAAGCCGTCGGGGGTGCGCTCCGCCCAGTTGTGGGTGGTGCGCTCCGCGGGGATCGCGTAGTACGACGAGTCGACCTCGACGGTGTCGAAGTGCTCGGCGTAGAAGCGCAGCCGCGCCTCGGCGCTCGTCGCCGTGGGCGGGTACCAGCTCGCGACCAGGCCCTTCTCGACCCAGGCGCAGGTGCCGACCCGGACGGTCGCGGTCACGCCGGCGGGTGCCGCTCGATCCAGTGGCGGGCGATGTCGGCGCGGCGCGCGACCCAGACGCCCTCGCGGCCCCGCACGTGGTCGAGGAAGCGGCGCAGGCCGTCGATGCGGCCCGGGCGGCCGACGAGCCGGCAGTGCAGGCCGACGTTCATGATCCCGGGGCGGGTGGCGCCCTCCCGCCAGAGCGCCTCGAAGGCGTCGATCAGGTAGGTCGCGAAGTCGTCCGCCGTGCGGAAGCCGTTCGGGGTGGCGAAGCGGGCGTCGTTGGCGTCGAGGGTGTACGGCACGACGAGGTGCGGGCGGCCCGCCGCCTCGACCCAGAACGGCAGCTCGTCCGAGTAGTCGTCGGAGTCGTAGAGGAAGCCGCCCTCCTCGGCCACGAGCCGGCGCGTGGCCATGCTGACCCGGCCCGTGTACCAGCCGACGGGGCGCTCGCCGGCGGCCGCCTCGATCGCGGCGATCGTGCGGCGGATGTGGTCGCGCTCGACCTCCTCGTCGACGCCGTCGTAGTCGATCCAGCGGTAGCCATGGCTGCAGATCTCGTGGCCCAGCGCGGCCGCGTGGCGCACCGGGTCGGGGTTGAGCTCGACCGTCTGGCCGCAGGCGAACATCGTCGCCGGGGTGCCGGCCTCCTCGAGGGCGTCGAGGACCCGCCACACGCCGACGCGGCCGCCGAAGGCGTAGATCGACTCCGTGATCAGGTCGCGGCCGGCGCGCGGGACCCCGGCGATCTCCGTGAGGTACGTCTCGCTCTCGCCGTCGCCGTGTTCGACGCTGCGCTCGGCGCCCTCCTCGTAGTTGAGGACGAGGCTGAGGGCGACGCGGGCCCCGTCCGGCCAGTCGGCGGCGGGGCGGTTGCGGCCGTACCCGGCCAGGTCGCGGGGGTGGGCGTCCATCGCGGTCCAGCGTACGCGAGCGGGGCGGCGCGGGGAAGCGGCGACGGGTTGCGTCGCCGCTCCGGTGCTGGGGAGGACCCTTCGCCATGCGGCGGCTTCCCCCGATCCCGCTCGCCGAGAGCGGCCGGTGCGTGCGCGTCGTCACGCGCTTCGCGCCTGCGGCGGGAGGGCAGCGCAGCGCCGTCCGCCGGGTGGCCTTCCCCCGCACGGACGCCGCCGACGCCGTCACCGGCTAGGGCCACCCGTGCGCCCGCGTACCCTGTGCGCGTGAGGCCCGAGGCCCCGATCGGCATGTTCGACTCCGGCGTGGGCGGCCTGACCGTCCTGCACGCCACGCTCGTGCGGCTGCCGCACGAGGACGTCGCCTACCTCGGCGACACGGGCCGCTTCCCGTACGGCCCGCGCAGCCGTGACGAGCTGATCGCCTACGCCCGCGAGCTGACCGCGATCCTCGTCGAGCGCGGGGCCAAGGTCGTGGTGGTGGCCTGCAACTCGGCGACCGCCGCGGCGCTGCCGACCCTGCAGCGCGAGTCGCCGGTGCCGGTCCTCGGCGTCGTCACCCCCGAGGCGCGCGCCGCGGTGCAGGCCACCCGCAACCGCAGGGTCGGGGTGCTGGCCACGGAGGCCACGGTCGCGAGCGGCCGCTACGCCGAGGCGATCCACGACCTCGACGCGGGCGTCGAGGTCGTGCAGGTCGCATGCCCGGGGCTCGCCGAGGCGATCCAGGGCGGCGAGCCGTACTCGGAGCGCACGCTCGAGCTGGCGCAGGCGGCGTGCGCGCCCCTGCGCGAGGCCGGCGTCGACACCGTCGTGCTCGGCTGCACGCACTACCCGCTGATCCGGCACATGCTGCAGCGCGAGCTCGGCGCCGACGTGCAGACGATCGCCGCGGCCGAGGAGCTCGCCGAGGAGATCGCCGCGACCCTGGCCCGCAAGGGCTGGCAGCGCGACCCCGATCACCGCGGCGCGTACACGTTCATGGCCACCGGCGACGTCGAGGCGTTCCGGGCAGAGGGCACGCGCTTCCTGCAGCTGCCGATCGGCGAGGTCGAGCACGTCGACGTGACCGCCTGAGCGAGCGGGTGTACGCTGCGGCTGCTCGATCCCGCCGCGTCCTGTGATCTGCGCTCGAGCCGATGTTCCGAGACATGGGACCTCGCGGTCCCGGCGCCGCCCTCAACCGGCCGCGTCGGGCGGGGGACCCACCTGCATGCAGCAGGTTCGACGGGACGGGGGCGCGGCGGGATGGGGCGCCTTCCGCACCGGCCGCCCGGCCGCTGCGGGATTCCCCTGCCGC
>JBEGMS010000322.1:0-5079 GCA_041182985.1 Actinomycetota bacterium | reverse complement strand
GGGCAGCTCGGCGCCGATCAGCAGCGTGCCGCGGCGCGGGTCGTCGACCGTGGCCGCGAACACGCGCCCGGCTCCGTCGGCCGCCTCCACCGCCTCCCCCGCCCCGAGCCGCAGCACCTTGCGCACGCGGCGGGCGTCGTCGGGGTCGAGCTCGACGCGGGTACCGCGCCCGACCGCTCCCGAGGGCGGCAGGAAGAAACGGAAGACGTGCGCCACGGGACCGGAGGGTACCGACCCGACCGCCGACGGCAGGGCGCCTCGATCCGATCAGCCGGTGACCGACGACGGCGCGGACGCCGGCTGCGTGGTGACGGCGCGCCTGCCTCGGGCGCCATCGGCTGCTGATGCCGCCCCACGTGCGCCGTCACCCTGAAGCCCCGTTCGCGGAGAGGTACAGTCCGTGGCCACGCACTCCGGAGGGGAGCCCACGATGAGCGCACCGAGAAGCGAAGGAGGCCTGTCGCGCAGGTCGCTCCTGCAGTACGCAGCCGCCGGCGGCCTGGCCGCCGGGGCCGCCGCGGCCCTGCCGCGGTGGTCGATGCCCGCCGCGCGCGCCCAGTCGGGGCCGAAGGGCGGGATGAACATCCTCTTCGTCATGGTCGACCAGCTGCGCTCGCCGTACGCGTTCATGGGCCCCGGGATGCAGCGCATGGTCTGCCCGTCGATCACGGGGCTCGGCGACGACGGCGTCCGCTTCACGCACTACTACACGGTCTCGAACGACTGCACCCCGGCCCGCGCGGCGCAGGCCACCGGCCTCTACACCCACCAGATCGGCATCTTCGGCACGACGGGCACGGCCGAGCTCAACCCGGGCTTCCCGACGTTCGGCACGATGCTGCGACAGCAGGGCTACGAGACCTTCTGGATCGGCAAGTGGCACATCACGCCCTCTGACGTGACCGGTCCCGGCACCGTCAACGGCTGCATGCCGAGCCCCTACGAGGCGTATGGGTTCACGGTCCCCGACCCCTACTACGGCACCTGCCCGTCCCCCGACGGCGGCGCCGGCCAGGGGCAGTTCATGGATCCCGTGACGCGCCAGCAGTTCCGCGAATGGCTCTACGACCGGCCGGCCGATGGCGGCCCGTGGTGCACGGTGCTGAGCCTGATCAACCCGCACGACATCCAGTTCTACCCGTACTACACGCGCCGCATCCAGGGCCAGCAGCATCCCCGCCGGATCTTCCGCGAGATGGCCGCCAACTACGAGACGAACGCCGAGCGCGAGGCCCAGAAGAAGCCCCAGCTCCAGCGCTCGTCGGTCGACGCGCACAACGACACGTTCGGCGACCTGCCCGACGAGAAGCGGGTTCCCGAGCCCTGGCGCAAGATGCTCGACACCTACGCGGGCATGACCTTCGACGTCGACCTCGAGATCTTCTCGGCGCTGAAGGCGCTGTCGCAGTCGCCCTTCGCCGACAACACGATCGTCATCTTCACGTCGGACCACGGCGAGTACGCGGGCGCGCACGGCATGCGCGGCAAGGGCTTCTCCTTCTACGAGGAGGGCTCGCGCGTACCCCTGATCATCAAGGACCCCACCGGCGGGTGGACCCCGAAGCCGAAGGTCGACCGCACGCAGCTGTTCTCCAGCGTCGACCTCGCGCCCCTGCTGCTGACCCTCGCCACCGGCTCGGAGGACTGGCGGAAGGACTCCCGCTACGCGCACATCGCGAAGCGCCCGTCGATCGCGAAGGCGCTGCTGAACCCGAAGGCGCCCGGACGGCGGTTCGTGGCGCACGCGACCGACGAGATCGCGACGGTGCCCGCTCAGCTCGGCGGCGACGGGACGCAGGTCTACCCGGGCGCCAACCACATCACCGCGGTGCGCACCCGGCTCGGCAAGATCGCCCGGTACGCCTACTGGAAGGACGGCGGCTACCAGATCGACCAGAGCCAGGAGATCGACTGGGAGGCGTACGACTACCGCACGCCGCGGGGCCGCCTGGAGCTCGACAACGTCTACGGCGACCCGGACCACGCCACCGGCGTGAAGGCGATGAAGGCGCTCCTGAACGTGGCGATGGCCACCGAGATCCAGGCGCCCCTGCCGGAGTCCCTGCGCCCGGCCCAGCAGGCCGCGTTCAAGGCCTGGTTCGGCGACGCCACCACGAGCCCGCCGACGCCGCCGATCAAGATCGAGAGCTTCCTCGAGACGATGCGCTGAGCCCTAGCGGGCCAGGAGGAGCGTCCGCCAGCCGTCCTCGACCCGCTCGTCGACCACCCGCCACGGGCCGAGGTCGAGCGGGTCGTCGGCGCGCAGGCCGCTCGCGATGACGCGCGGCGGCAGCCCGTCGCGGGCGAGCAGCGCCTCGACGACGCGCCGCTCGATGTTGGCGACAGCGAGATCGCAGACGGGCAGCCGTTCGGTGAGGACATCGGCCCTGGCCACCCGCACCTGCTCGCCGAGGCCGTTGCGCTCGAGGTTCGCGCGCGCGGCCTCGACCGCGTGCGGATCCAGGTCCCAGGCGGTGACGGGGCCGTGCCCCCAGCAGGCGGCGAGGATCGAGAGCAGGCCCGAGCCGCACCCGAGGTCGAGCACGGAGCCCCTCGGCTCGCGCGCGAGGAGCTCCCCCGCGCCGCGCGTCGTCGGATGCGACCCCGTCCCGAAGGCGTAGCCGGGCTCGAGCACGACCGCATCGGCCGGCTCGTCGAGCCACGGCGGGCGCACCCACGTGCCGGCGATGGCGCAGGGCCCGTGGAACGACCGCCACGCGTCGCGCCAGCCCGCCGGGACGTCCTCCTCGACGATGGTCATCCAGTCGGGCAGCGCGGGCCGCGGCGCCTCCGCCTCGAGCACGACCGCGTAGCCCTCGTCCGTCTCCTCGAAGCCGTCGGGACAGCGCTCGACGAGCACGCCGACCGCCTCCTCCCGCCGCTCCGGCTCGACCGCGATGCGCAGCCGCCGCAGCGCCGGCTCAGCCACCGCTGAACCCGCGCCGGATCCGACCGAACAGCCCCGTGTCGGCCTTGTAGGCGTCCTGCGGGATCTGCCGGTCGAGCTCCTCGACCAGCTGGCGCGCGGTCGGCTCGAGCTTGCGCGGGATGTGCACCGCGAAGGTCACGTGGAGGTCGCCGCGGCGGCTCTCGTTGCCCACCATCGGCATGCCCTGGCCCCGCAGCGTGCGCCGCTCGCCGGGCTGCGTGCCGGACTGCAGCACGATCGTCTCCATCCCGTCGAGCGTCGGCACGTGCACCGTGGCGCCGAGCATCGCCTGCGTCGCCGTGAGGTCGACGAGGACGTGCAGGTCGAGGCCGTCGCGCACCAGCGCCGGATCCTCCTCGATCTGGATCCCGACGTAGAGGTCGCCCGGCGGCGCCCCCGGGTCGCCGGCGTGCCCCTGCCCGACGACGCGCACGCGCTGGCCGGTGTCGACGCCGGCGGGGATGCCGACGCTGACCGTGCGCCGCTCGGGACGCCGGCCCTGGCCGCCGCAGTCGAGACACGGGGTCTCGACGGTGGCGCCGCGCCCGCGGCACGCGCTGCACGGCAGCTGCCGCACGATCTGGCCGAGCGGCGTGTTCGAGATCTGCCGCACCTCGCCCGCCCCGCCGCAGGTCGGGCACGGGATCGGCCGCGTGGGCGGCTCCGCGCCCGAGCCCGCGCAGCGCGCGCAGTGGACGACCACCTCGACGTCGAGGTCGCGCTGGACGCCGGCGGCGGCCTCGCGCAGGGTCAGGGTGGTCGCGGTGGCGGCATCGGCGCCGGCCATCGGCCCGCGTGCGCGCCCGCCGAAGAGGCCGTCGCCGAAGAACATCCCGAGGATGTCGTCGAGGTTGCCGAAGCCCTGGCCGCCCATCCCCGCGCCGGACACGCCGGCATGGCCGAAGCGGTCGTACTGCAGCCGCGTCTGGGGCTCCGACAGCACCTCGTAGGCCTCCGCCACGATCCGGAAGCGCTCGCCGGCCTCCGGGTCGTCGGGGTTGACGTCGGGGTGCAGCTGGCGCGCGAGGCCGCGGAAGGCGCGCTTGATGTCGTCGTCGGAGGCGTCGCGCGGCACGCCGAGCACCTCGTAGTAGTCGGGCTTGGCCGCCATCAGCGGGCATGGTATCCCGCCTCGGGCGGCGGACCCTCCGGGTCAGCCCAGCCGCAGGAGCGCGCCGCCGATCAGGACGAGTCCCAGCAGCAGCCCGAGCCCGCGCGTGAACGCGAGCACCCACAGCATCACGCGGCGCTCCGCGGGCGGCAGCTCGCGCGCCTCGACCCACCGCACGCGGATCGCCCACGTCTGGTACGCAGCCAGGGCCGCGCCGGCGCCGAGCAGCGCCCCGTTCACTGGGACCCGCTCAGTCCTCGTAGACATCCTCGACGTACGCGCTGAGCGCGGCCGCCGCCCCGCGCACGGCGACGATCGCCCGCGCGTAGTCCATCCGCACCGGCCCGATCACGCCGACGGCGCCGAGGGCGCGCCGCGGCAGGCCGTACCCCGCCGTGATCATCGCGACGGGCCGCAGCGCCGGCTCGCCGTGCTCCTCGCCGATGCGCACGGTGACGGCGTCGCCGCGCAGGGCGGCCCGCAGCCGGTCGAGCATCTCGGCGCGCTCCTCGAGCACGCCGGCCAGCGCGCTCAGCCCCTCCTGATCGCGGTCGCGGGCGCTGAGCTCGCTCATGAGCCGGGACGCCCCGCCCACCACGAGCCGGTCGGGGCCCGCCTCGAAGAGGTCGTGGAAGACCGGGGCGATCGGCTCCAGGAACGCCCGCTCGCGCACGTCGAGCGCGGGGTCCTCGAGCCGCGCGCGCACGGCGCGCTCCGTGATGGAGCCGTCCGCGAGCGTCTCGTTGAGGTAGGCGCGGCCCCACTCGACGAGGCCGGGGTCGACGGCCGCGTCGAAGACGATCGTGCGCTTGGCGACGGCTCCCGAGCCCGTGATCACGACCACCATCACGACCTGCGGCTGCAGCGCCAGCACCTCGACGTGGCGGATGTCGGCGACGGGCAGGGACGGTGCGCTGGCGATCGCGAGGAGGCTCGTCACCTGCGAGAGGGCCTCCGTGGTGGCGCGCAGGGCGTCGTCGACCTCGCGGTTCGCGTCCCCGAGCACGACGGGCAGGGGCTGCACCGCGGGCCGCTCCTC
>JBEGMS010000321.1:0-3076 GCA_041182985.1 Actinomycetota bacterium | reverse complement strand
TCGTCGTCGTCGAGCGCCGGCAGGTCGTCGTGGACGAGCGCGGCGATGGGCAACTCGACCTCCTCTGAGCACCTCCCGCGGCTCGCGGGGCTGGTCGAGGCGGCGCTGACGGAGCGCGTCGGCGCCCTGATCGGCGCGGAGGACGACCTCGCGCCGTTCGCGGCGGCCCTGCGCCACCCGCTCGAGGCGGGCGGCAAGCGGCTGCGGCCCGTCCTGCTCCTCGCCACCGTGGAGGCCCTCGGCGGCAACCTCGACCCGGCCCTGTCGAGCGCCTGCGCGCTCGAGCTGATCCACACCTTCTCGCTCGTCCACGACGACCTGCCGGCGCTCGACGACGACGACCTGCGCCGCGGCCGGCCGACGACGCACGTGGCCTACGGCGAGGACGTCGCGATCCTCGTCGGCGACGGGCTGTTCGCGCTCGCCTTCCGGCTGATCGCGGAGGACCCGCTGCCGGACCCCGCGGCCCGGCTCGGCGCCGTCGCCGAGCTCGCGCGCGCGACCGACGGGATGGTGCGCGGCCAGTACCTCGACCTGCACCCGGTGCCGGACCCCGACGAGGCGGCCGTCGCCCGCATGTGCGGGCTCAAGACCGGCTGCCTGATCGAGGCGGGGATCGGGATGGGGCTCGTGCTCGCGGGCGCCGATCCCGCGGCGCAGGACGCCTACCGCGCGCTCGGCCGCGAGCTCGGCGTCGGCTTCCAGATCGTCGACGACGTCCTCGACGCGACGGGCACGAGCGACGAGCTCGGCAAGACCGCCGGCGCGGACGTGGCCAACGACCGCCGCACGTTCGTGACCGTGCTCGGGCTCGAGGCGGCGCGCGAGCGCGCCGAGGCCTCGTGGGCGCGGGCCGAGGCGCTCCTCGACGGGCTGCCGGGCGATCCCGCGGCGCTCAGGGAGGCGGCCGCCCTGATCTACCGGCGGACGCGCTGACGATGGCGCGCGAGCGCCTCGACCAGGCGCTGGTGGCGCAGGGGCTGGCGCCGACCCGCTCGAAGGCCCAGGCGCTCGTCCTCGCCGGGCTCGTCACGGTCGACGGTGAGCCGGCGAAGACGGCGGGCCAGGCCGTGCGGGAGGGGCAGGCGCTCGCGGTGGCGGCCACGCCGCGCTTCGCGTCGCGCGCCGGCGACAAGCTCGACGGCTTCCTCGGCCACCTAGGCTGGGACGTGGCCGGCGCCGACGCCCTCGACGTGGGCGCCTCGACGGGCGGCTTCACCGACTGCCTCCTGCAGCGCGGCGCGGCGCGCGCGATCTGCGTCGACGTCGGCTACGGCCAGCTCGACCCGCGCCTGCGCGACGACCCGCGGGTGACCGTGATGGAGCGCACGAACGCGCGCGGGCTGACCCCCGAGGCGCTGCCGTACGCCCCCGACCTGCTGGTCGCCGACGTCTCGTTCATCTCCCTGCGGCACGTGCTCGGGCCCGCGCTCGCCTGCCTCCGGTCCCCCTGGCGCGCCGTGGTGCTGGTCAAGCCGCAGTTCGAGGCCCAGCCCGCCGACGTGGGCAAGGGCGGCGTCGTGCGCGATCCCGTGACGCGCCGGGGCGCGATCGCCTCGGTCGCCCGCTACGCTTGCGACCTCGGCGCGATTCCGCTCGTCGCCCGCGACTCGGGGCTACCGGGTCCCGCCGGCAACCACGAGTATCCCTTGGCCATCGTCTCCGCCGATCACCCACTCGCCCCCGCGGGGCGGCCCGACCCCGAGCGCATCGCCGAGGAGGCGGTCGTCGATGACTGAGGCCGCCCGCGTCCTGCTCTTCACCCACGGCGACGCCGCGGTCACGCGCGACGCCGCCCAGGGGCTCGCCCGCGACCTCGCGGCGCGCGGGGTGGACCTCGTGCTGCCCGAGGACGAGGCCGCCAAGCACCCGGACCTCGCCGGCGCGACCACGGAGCGCCCCGACGACGTCGACCTCGTGCTCGTGCTCGGCGGCGACGGCACCATGCTGCGCGCGCTCCAGAACGAGCTCGGGCGCGGCACGCCCGTCGTGGGCGTCAACTTCGGCACCTTCGGCTTCCTGACGACGCTGCGCGCCGACGAGCTCGAGGGCCGGCTCGGCGACCTCGTCGGCGGCGGCCTGCGCATCGTCGAGCTCCCGACGGTCGCGGTCGAGACCCCGGAGGGCCGCTTCGTCGCGGTCAACGACGTCCTCGTCACGGCCGACACGCTCGGCCGCATGGCCGTCCTCGAGTGGGGCGTCAACGGCGTCGACCTCGGGGAGCGCGGCTGCGACGGCATCCTCGTCAGCACCCCGGCCGGCTCCACGAGCTACAACCTCTCGGCCGGCGGTCCCGTCCTCGAGTGGGAGGTCGACGCGGTCGCCGTCACGTTCGTCGCCCCGCACGCGCTCGACGCGCGGCCCCTGATCCTGTCGCGCGGGCACGAGGTGCGGGTCACGAGCCGCACCCGCGACGTGCCGAGCCGCGTGGTCGTCGACGGGCACCCCGTCGCGCACCTCGGGATCGGCGAGACGGCGACGGTGCGCATGGCGCCGGAGATGGCGCGGCTGGGGGTGCTCCCGGACCGCCCGTTCCTCTCCCGCTACCGCGACAAGTTCGGGCACTGAGGTGCTGGAGCGCCTCGCCGTCGCGAACCTGGTCGTGCTGCGGCACGCCGAGCTCGAGCCGGCGCCCGGGCTCACCGTCATCACCGGCGAGACCGGCGCGGGCAAGACGATCCTCGCGGGCGCGCTCGGCCTCGTGCTCGGGGCCAAGGGCGAGGCGGGCCTCGTCGGGCCGCACGGCGACGCGGTCGAGGTGGAGGCGGTCTTCCGGGTCGACGACCAGGTGCTCGCCGACCCCGCGCTCGAGGGCGTGCGCGAGCTCGTCGACGACCCCGACGACGGCCTGATCGTCACGCGCCGGCTCGGCGCCGACGGGCGCGGCCGCACCCTCGTCCAGGGCCGCTCCGCGACGCGCGGGGCGCTGGAGGAGGCCGGCGGGCGGCTGGTCGGCGTCGTCTCCCAGCACGAGGCGCGGCGGCTCGCGCGGCCCGCGGCCCAGCGGGCGATCCTCGACGCCGCAGGCGGCGAGGCGCAGGCGGCGCGTGTGCAGGCGATGGCGGCCGCCTGCGCC
>JBEGMS010000320.1:0-3120 GCA_041182985.1 Actinomycetota bacterium | reverse complement strand
CTCGAGGGCGGGCGCCGCGGCTCGAACCTCGCGGCGCTGCTCGACCGGCTCGACGCGAGCGCGGCGATCGTCGCCGTCGCCTCCGACCGGGCCGCGGCGCCCGCCCTCGAGCGCGCCCGCGAGGCCGCCATCGAGACGGCCGTCTTCGCCGTCGAGGACGGCGACCGCGCGGCGCGCGACCGGCGGCTCGCCGACTGGCTCGTCGAGCGCGGGGTCGAGCTCGTGGTGCTCGCCGGCTTCATGCAGCTCCTGACCGAGGCGGTCGTCGAGCGTCTGCCCGTGGTCAACGTGCACCCGTCGCTCCTGCCGGCCTTCCCGGGGCTGCGGGCCTGGGAGCAGGCGCTCGCCGCCGGGGTGCGCGAGACCGGCGCGACCGTCCACTTCGTCGACCGCGGCCTCGACACCGGTCCCGTGATCGCGCAGGAGGCGGTGCCCGTCCGCGACGGCGACACGCCCGAGGCCCTGCACGAGCGGATCCAGGCGGTCGAGCACCGGCTTCTGCCGGACGTCGTGCTGCGCCTCGCCCGCGACGAGGTGCCCGCGCCCGAGGGGGCGATGGCGTGAGCCGGATCCGCCGGGCGCTCGTCTCCGTCTCCGACCCGACCGGGCTCGAGGAGCTGGTGCGGGCCCTGCACGGCCACGGCATCGAGATCGTGGCCTCGTCGGGCACGGGCGCCCGGATCGAGGCGGCGGGCGTGCCGTGGACGCCGCTCGACGAGGTCACGGGCGCGCCCGAGATGCTGGGCGGCCGCGTCAAGACTCTGCACCCGGCGATCCACGGCGGCATCCTCGCCCGCCGCGACGTGCCCGAGGACCTCGAGCGGCTGGCCGAGCTCGGGATCGCCGAGATCGGCCTCGTCGTCGTCAACCTCTACCCCTTCCGGGAGACGATCGCCCAGCCGGGCATCACGGACGCCGAGGCGATCGAGAAGATCGACGTCGGCGGGCCGGCGATGGTGCGCGCGGCGGCCAAGAACCACCGCGCGGTCGCCGTGGTCACCGATCCGAGCCGCTACCCGGAGGTGATCGCCGAGCTCGCCGAGCGGGGCGGCGAGCTCTCCGAGGAGACGCGCCGGCGGCTCGCCGCCGAGGCCTTCGCGATGACCGCGGGCTACGATGCCGCGATCGCCGCCTGGTTCCAGGGCGCCGTGGCGCTGCCCGACGGGCTCGTGCTCGACCTCGCCAAGGAGCGCGACCTGCCCTACGGCGAGAACCCCCACCAGGCCGCCGCCTACTACGTGGACCGCACGCAGCCGCGCCACCTGCTCAGCGGCGTCGTCCAGCACGGCGGCAAGGAGCTCTCGTACAACAACCTCGCCGACCTCGCCGCCGCCCACGCCATCGCCGGCGAGTTCGACCGGCCCGCCTGCGCGATCGTCAAGCACCAGAACCCGTGCGGCGCCGCGATCGGCCGCGACATCGGCGAGGCCTGGACGCGCGCCCTGGCCGGCGACCCCGTCAGCGCCTTCGGGGGCGTGATCGCCCTCAACCGCCCCGTCACGGCCGAGCTCGCGGCCGCGCTCGCCGAGCAGTTCCTCGAGGTGCTGATCGCGCCCGGCTACGAGCCCGGCGCGCTCGAGGCCCTGTCGGTGCGCGCCTCGACGCGGCTCCTCGAGGACGCGGACCCGGCGCGGCGCGGGCCCGTCCGCCATCTCCGGCCCGTGCCCGGCGGCATGCTCGTGCAGGAGCCCGACCGCGCCGACGAGCCGCAGGCGGCGATGCAGGTGGTGACGGCGGCGCAGCCCGACGCGCGCGAGTGGGAGGACCTCCTGTTTGCGTGGCGCGTCTGCCGGCACGTCTCCTCGAACGCGATCGTGATCGCCCGCGACGGCGCCACGCTCGGGATCGGGGCGGGCCAGATGAGCCGCGTCGACGCGGTGCGGATCGCCGTCGAGAAGACCCCCGACGACAAGCGCGCCGGCGCCGTCCTCGCCTCCGACGCGTTCTTCCCGTTCCCGGACGGCCCCGAGCTCGCCCTGGAGGCGGGCATCACGGCGCTGATCCAGCCGGGCGGTGCCAAGCGCGACGACGAGGTCACCGCCGCGGTCGACGCGGCGGGCCGCGCGATGGTGCACGTCGGGCGGCGGCACTTCCGGCACTGAGGTGGTGGCGCTCGCCCCGGCCGAGGCGCGCGGGCTGATGGTCGCGCGGCAGGGCTTCGCCGCCCGCCGCCGCGTCGCCACGGCCGCCGACGTCGAGGAGGCGATAAGCCGGCTCGGCTGCGTCCAGATCGACTCCGTCACGGCGGTCGCCCGCGCGCACCGGCTGACCCTCGCGGCCCGCGTCGGCCGGATCCCCGCCGGCACCCTCAACGGCCTGCGCCGGTCGGGGCGGATCGCCGAGGTGTGGGCGCACGAGGCGAGCCTGATCCACGCCGACGACCTGCCGTGGTTCCGGGCGGCGATGCTGGGCGAGACGGGGCACCGCTGGTACGGCGACGTCCTCGGCCGCCACCGCCGGCTCGCCCGCGACATCCTGCGCCGGGTCGAGGCGGACGGCCCGATCGTCGCGGCCGACGTCGACGGCGCCGGCCGCCCGGGCTGGTGGGAGTGGTCGGAGGCCAAGCAGGTGCTCGAGGCGCTGTTCTCGAGTGGGCGCCTCGCGGTGCGCGAGCGGCGCGGCTTCACCCGCGTCTACGACCTGCCCGAGCGGCTCCACACCCCCGCGCAGCTGGCGCCCGTCACGGACCCCGACGCGGTCCTGCGCTGGCGGGTCGAGCGCGCCGTCCGGGCCCGCGGCATCGCGACGGAGGGGCGCATCCACGACTACTTCCGGGTGGCGGGCGGGGCGCGCGCCGTGCGCGGTGCCGTCGCGGACCTCGTCGACATGGGTGCGCTGGCACGGGTGCGGGTGGGGGAGCACGCCTGCCTCGCCGACCCCGTGGCGCTGGCGGACGGCGGGCGGCGCCCGACGGGCGCCGTCCTCCTGTGCCCCTTCGACAACCTGATCTGGGACCGCACCGAGACGGAGCGGCTGTTCGGGTTCCGGCACGCGCTCGAGATCTACACCCCCGAGGCGAAGCGGCGCTGGGGCTACTACGTGCTGCCGCTCCTGGTCGGGGACCGGCTGGTCGGACGCGCCGACGTGCGCGCCGACCGCCGGGCCGGCACGGTGCGCACC
>JBEGMS010000319.1:0-4910 GCA_041182985.1 Actinomycetota bacterium | reverse complement strand
GAGCGGGGGCGTCCCGTGGCGCTGGTCGCCTGGCCCGAGACGATGCTCGCGGGGCACGGGCTCGAGCCCGAGACGATCGAGCTGCAGGAGCGCAACGGCTGGTTCCCCGGCGACCGGTTCCGGCAGGTGGTCTCGGGCCTCTCGCAGCGCACCGGCGTGCCGGTGATCGTCGGCAGCGCCGCGTACCTGGGCCTGCGGCAGGACGGAGACCGCTTCCGCTGGGACCGCCAGTTCAACAGCGCATACCTCGTGGGCGCCGGCCCGCCGCCGTACCCGCGCTACGACAAGGTCTTCCTCGCGCCCTTCGGCGAGACCATGCCGTACATCTCCAACTGGGACTGGCTGGAGCGGGCGCTTCTCTCCCTCGGGGCGGCCGGGATGACCTTTGACCTCGACCGGGGCGGCGACCCGGTGCGGTTCGGCGTCCCGTGGAACGGCTCGACGCTCCGGGTGGCCACGCCGATCTGCTTCGAGGACGCCATGTCATGGGTGACGCTCGGCCTGGTGTTCCCGGCGTCGGGCGGTCGCGAGCGGGCCGTCGACCTGCTGGTGAACATCACGAACGACGGCTGGTACGGCTGGTTCGACGCGGGGCGCGCGCAGCACCTGCAGTTGGCGCGGTTCCGCTGCATCGAGACCCGCACGCCGATGGTCCGCGCGGCCAACACCGGCCTGTGCGCCGGGATCGATTCCTCCGGCCGCATCGTCGCGGGGCCGACCGCGCCCCGCACGGCCGCATGGCTGCACGCGTCGCCGCCCCTCGACGGCCGGCGGCCGCCCTTCGCGTCCGCGGGGGAAGTACCATCGATCGTCCTCATGCTGACCTGCCTCGCCGTCGCGTGCGCTCCACTCGTCCGTCGCCGCCCGTCCGTGGCGCCCGGGGCGGCCATGCTCGCGCTGCCGCTCACGGCCTGCCTCGCGGCGCTGGTCGTCGGTTGCTCGCAGGACTCGCAGCCGCTCGCGGACCAGCCTTGGTCGAGCCGCTCGCAGAGCGTGCAGCCCACCGGCGACGTCCGGCTCTCCGAGGGCCGCGCGGCGCCCGAGACGCTCCCCGTGGAGTCGAGCGGCGACTCGCGCGCCTCGGCGGTCACGCTCCTGCGCAACGCTGCCTCGAGCCCGGTGCCGATGTTCCGCGCCAACGCATGCGAGGCGCTCAACGGGTCCGCGTCGGACCTGCAGGTCGTGGCGGCGCCGCTCCTGGCCGACCCGAACCGCGGCGTCCGCTTCGTGGCCGCGATGGAGGTCGGGCGCGCACGCATCGCCGAGCTCGCCGATGCCGTCCAGCCGCTCCTCGTCGACGAGAGCGAGTCGGTCCGCGCCGCGGCGATCTACGCGCTGACGCGCCTCGGGCGGCCCGTGGATCCCTCGCCGCTCGGGACGATGGTTCGCTCCGACGACCCGGAGATCCGGTCGAACGCGTACCTCGTGCTCGGCGAGCTGGGCAACCGGTCCGCGATCCCGATGATCCGCGACTCGCTGGGCAAGGGCATGCGGCAGGTGAACCCGGCGCGCGTGCGCGTCGTCGAGCTGCAGGCCGCGGAGGCGCTCGTGCGGCTGGGCGAAGCCGACGGCATCGAGCCGATCCGTGCCGCGCTCTACGCCCCCGGCGAGCAGTCGGAGTTCACGGCCCTCGCCGCGCAGCAGGTGGGCCGCCTTCGGGACGACGGGTCCCGGCCGATCCTGATGCGCCTGATCGACGGGACGGGCATCTCCGCCCGTCCGACCGAGGTCCGGATCTGCTGCGCCGCCGCGCTCGCCCAGATCAGCCCGTCGGACCGCCCCTCGGTGGTCAAGTTCGCCCGGACCCTCCTGCAGGACCGCGAACCGTCGGTCCGGGCCCAGGCCGCCATCGCCATGGGAACGGCCGGGGGCCCGGCCGTCGTCCCGGAACTCGAGGGCCTCCTGATGGACCGGTTCCCCCAGGTGCAACTTGCGGCCGCAAAGGCGATTCTGGTCGCAACCTCCGCCCATTGACAGCCCGTATAGGTGTCGGGTATTACTGATAACAGCCGGGAAGGCGCGGACGCCTTCCTCGGCCTGTTCCCGTCCGAGACCTGACCCCACGGAGCCGGCCACCCCGGCCTCCGAGTTCACGAGGCACACCACGTGCACCTGCTGACCAAGATCCTCGTCGTCCTCGTCGCGCTCCTCGTCGCAGCGCTCGTCCCGCTCGCCGCCGTGTCGGCGACGAACCAGGCGACGTTCAAGACCAAGGCCGCCGACGCCGAGGCCAAGCAGAAGGCCGCGCAGACGGAGCTCAGCGTCGCCAACGACGCCTACAACGCGAGCGTCGCCGCCGTCCAGGCCAAGCTTTCCGACCTCGAGGCGCGCATCCGCGCCGTCACGATGGAGCGCGACAAGGAAGTGCAGATGCGCGCCGACAAGGAGCGCGACCTCGAGCGCGCCCGCATCGAGCTCGCCGACCTCAAGGGCCAGGTCGCCGCGATGAGCGCGAACGACTCCCTGCAGACCAAGCTGATCGACGCAATGCGCCAGGACATCGAGGGCGCGCGCAACCAGTACCTCGCCGCCGAGAAGGTCCGCGTCGAGCTCCAGGACTCGCTCGCCCGCCTGCAGGGCGACCTCGACAGCGAGTCGGCCGCCAAGCGCCAGCTCCAGGAGCAGTTGCAGAAGGTCTCCGAGGAGCGCGAGCGCGCCATGGCCGAGTCGCAGCGCTACGCCGCGCTCCACGGATCGCTCGCGCCGCGCGCGGGCGCCGCGCCGGACGCCGGGCTCCCCGTCGTCGCCGACCGCTCGCTGTCCGCGACGCTCATCGACGTGAAGCGCGAGCCCGACGCCGTGCTCGCCGAGATCAACGCCGGCAGCCGCGACGGCATCAAGGAGGGCTGGGTGATGACCATCGCCGACGGCTCCAACTTCATGGGCAACCTGCGCATCGTCCAGGTCGACGTGAACCGCGCCGTGGGCGTGGTGGAGCTCGAGGACGCCGAGTCCCGCGGCGAGGTGAAGCCCGGCCAGCGCGCGATCGCCCGCAAGGGCGAGTGACCCGACTCCCGAGGACCCTCCATGGCCACCGCCACCCCCAACGACTCCAAGCGCGCCCGGCCCCGGCTCGACGTCTACGCCGGGCTGCTGGCCGTCGCGCTGCTGCTCTGCGTCTTCGGCGCCACGGTCGTCGCCATGATGAACATGGACGCGACCGGGCAGGGCCCGTTCGACGTCGCTTCCGGCCGCTGACGCCCGGGGTCTGAACAGCCTCGTCCGGCGATCCCGGTGCGACCCGGCGGCGGTGCCCGTCGGGACGCCGCGGAATCGCTATCCTCCGCGCGATGGGTCGCCAGGCGGCCCCCGCCGCGGCGGAGTCCGCGCCGGACGACCGGCTTCAGGAAGGAGCGTTTCGTGGCTCTCGAGATCGACTGGCTCTCCCGCCTCTTCAGCGTCGACATGGGGATCGACCTCGGCACCTGCAACACGCTGGTGTGCGTCCGGGGCGAGGGCATCGTCCTGAACGAACCGTCCGTGGTCGCCGTGCGCAAGGGCACCAACATCGTGCTCAACGACGGCGAGGCCGTCGGCTTCGCGGCCAAGGACATGCTGGGCAAGACCCCTGGCTCCATCAGCGCGATCCGCCCCCTCAAGGACGGCGTGATCAGCGACTTCATGGTCACCGAGGCGATGCTCGGCTACTTCATCAAGAAGGTGAACGGCAAGAGCACCCGGATCTTCGGGCCGCGCGTGGTCATCGCCGTCCCGTGGGGCATCACCCAGGTCGAGCGCCAGGCCGTGTTCGGAAGCGCCGAGCGCGCCGGCGCCCGCCGCGTGTACCTCGTCTCCGAGCCCATGGCCGCCGCGATCGGCGCCGACCTCCCGGTCGCCGACCCGACCGCGAGCATGATCGTCGACATCGGCGGCGGAACCAGCGAGATCGCCATCATCTCGCTCGCGGCCATCGCCGAGTGCGAGAGCCTGCGCGTGGCCGGCGACGACTTCGACGAGGCGATCGTCAACCACATGAAGCGCGCGCACTCGCTGCTGATCGGCGAGCAGACCGCCGAGCGCATCAAGATCGAGATCGGCTCCGCCGCGCCCACCGGCCCCGAGATGAAGATGGACGTGCGCGGTCGCGACATGAAGAGCGGCCTCCCGCGCAAGGTCGAGGTGACCAGCCAGGAGATCCGCGAGGCCCTCAAGGAGCCCGTGAACCTCATCGCCGAGGCGGTGGTCCGCGTGCTCGAGAAGGCCAAGCCCGAGCTGGCGGCCGACCTCGTGGACAACGGCATCGTGATCGCGGGCGGCGGCGCGCTCCTGCGTGGCATCGACAAGGTGCTGCACCAGGCCACCGGCCTCGACGTCCGGATCGCCGACGATCCCCTCACGTGCGTGGCTCGCGGCACCGCGAACTACCTCGAGAACCTCGACCTCTTCAAGGACACGCTCGAGTCGGACGCCGACTCGGTCTGACCGCGCCGGCGCCCCGAGCGGGCGAAGGGTGATCCGCTCCGATGCCCGACCGCAGCCGGAGAATCCTGGCAGTCGTCCTCGGCGGCGCAGCGCTGCTCTCGGCGGCGCCGCAGTCCTCGCAGGCGCCGTGGTCCGGCTGGGTGGCGGCGGCGGTGCGGCTGCCGCTCGAGCCCGCGGTCCGCTCCCTCGGCGTGCTGCGCGACATCATCCGCGCACCGCAGCGACCCTACCCGGGACTGCCGGAGGAGCTCCGCGACGCGCTCTCCGACCGCGACCGCCTGCAGGGCGAGCTCAACGCCGCGGAGCTGCGCGTCCGCGACCTCGAACGTCAGCTCGCGCTCCTCGTCCGGTACCGGCCGGCCGAGCGGGCGGGATGGCGCCCGCAGCCCGCGTCCGTCGTGGCGCGGGTAGGTGGCCGGCCGGCGGGCCTCCTGGGGCTGGGGATCGGCTCGGAGGACGGGGTGGCCAAGGGTGACCCGGTCGTGGTC
>JBEGMS010000318.1:0-4054 GCA_041182985.1 Actinomycetota bacterium | reverse complement strand
TCGACGAGGTCTTCGGCCATCTGCAGCTGCGCTTCGTCCTGTGGGTCTACAACCGCGACGAGGAGCCCCGGCACATGGGCGGCCTGATCTCGCAGATGGCGAAGTGGGCGTACGGCGACGTGCAGCGCGCCGAGGCCCGCCAGCCCGTGACGGTCGAGGAGATCGACCGCACGCCCTACGAGGACGACGACCTCGCGCGGGTCCTCGACCGCGACGAGATCGCCCGGCTGGTGCCGGTCCTGTCCGACCGCGAGCGGCTGGTCGTCGAGCGCATGCTCGAGGACGCGTCCGACGCCGAGGTCGCGGCCGAGCTGGACGTCGAGCCCAACAACCTCCACCAGATCCGCTGGCGCGCGATGAACCGCCTGCGCGCGGCGGCCGAGCAGGCAGAATCGGGGACGTGATGGACGAGCGCGAGATGCTGCTCGGCGAGCTGATGGCCGAGGTCCTGGCGGCCCTCGACGAGCGCCGCTTCGACGCGGTCGACCCGATCCTCGAGCGGGCGGGCGACGACCGCCAGCAGGTGCTCGACATGGTCGAGCTCGCGCTCTCGATCCGCGGCCCCGCCGCGCCGTCGGCGGCCGTCGTCGACGAGATCGCCGCGTCGTCGATGTTCGACGAGCGCGCGTGGGCCGACATCCTCGAGCCGGCGCGCCACGCCCTCGGCCTCAAGCGCCCGGAGCTGATCGAGCGCCTCGCGGAGCGGCTCGGCGTCGCCGGCGAGGCCGGCCGCGCCCGGCTCGCGGAGCGCTACCACGAGCTCGAGAGCGGGCTGATCCCCGCGCAGGGCGTCGCCCCGGCGCTGACCGGCGCGCTCGGCGACCTGCTCGGCGGCATCGGGGAGACGCTCCGGCAGACCCGCTACAACGCCGCCGGCCTCGGTCCGGCGGTCGCCTTCAACCGCACGGGCGCGCCGCTCGAGCTGCACATGGACGCGCTGATGGCGCCGCCGGACGAGCCGACCACGGACGCCGAGCGCCTGGTCGACGACCTCTTCGGCGTCTAGAGCCCCGGGTCGTAGTCGTCGCGGCGGGGGCGCCGCTTGACGTAGCCGAGGTTGTAGAGCCGCCAGGCCATCGACAGGGCCGACACCCCGAAGGCCCCGGCGAGGCCGAGCACGTCGGCGCCGTCGCGCCCGACCGCGTCGTGGACGCGCGGCTCGGGCATCAGGAGCTCGGCGGCGAAGCGGTTGGCCTCGCGCTCGCGGATCTGCCCGGGCGTGCGCTCCTTGGAGGCCGCGGGCTCGTAGTCCGCGGTGCGGGTGACGGTGACGTCCTCGATCTCGTCGCGGTGGAGCTCCCAGTGGCCCACCTCGTGCGCGATCGTGAAGCGGCGACGCGCCGGCCAGAGCCCTGCCTCGAGCGCGTTGACGTGGATCTCGCGGCGCTGCAGGAGCAGCATCCCGGAGACGCCGGGGTCGAGCGGGACGTCGCGCACGTGCAGGCCGCAGAGCGACTCGGCGATGTCCTCGACCGGCACGGGGCCGTGGGCCACCAGCCCGTAGACATCCGCGTAGCGGCCGAGCACGCCGCGCGCGGCGACGATCTCGCGGTCCTCGGTCGTCGCCATGCGCCAATGGTAGGACGGGCCCGGGGCCGGTGCCAGCGCACCATTGCTGAACCAAATGGTTCAATAGCGGAGTCTGGTGAACCGCTTGGCGCAGGGGGTCGCGTACACTGAGCGGCCGATGGCCGCCTCCCGCCCCGATCCGCGCCCCGCGTCGCTCTACGACCCGTCGTTCGAGCACGACGCCTGCGGCCTCGGCACGGTGGTGCACCTCGACGGCATCGCCTCGCACGACGTCGTGGCGCAGGCCCTGACCGTCCTGGAGCGGCTGGATCACCGCGGCGCCACCGGCTCGGACCCCGAGACGGGCGACGGCGCCGGGATCCTGCTGCAGATGCCGCACCGCTTCCTCGCCCGCGTGGCGGCCGAGGAGGGCCTCGACCTGCCGCCCGCCGGCGACTACGGGATCGGGATGGCGTTCCTGCCCGCCGACCCGGCTGCGCGGCTGCGCTGCGAGGAGATCGCCGTGCGCACCGTCGCCGAGGAGGGCCACCGCGCCGTCGGCTGGCGCGACGTGCCCGTCGTCGACGAGGCGATCGGCCCGATCGCCCGCTCCTCGGCGCCCCGCATCCGCCAGCTCGTGGTCGAGCGCCGCCACGGCAAGGGCGACGCCTTCGAGCGCAAGCTCTACGTGATCCGCCGCCGCATCGAGAAGGCCGTCGGCGCCGAGGGCATCGAGGGCTTCGCGATCGCGAGCCTCTCCTCCAAGACGATCGTCTACAAGGGCCTCCTGCGCGCCACCCAGGTCGCCGCCTACTACCCGGACCTGCGCGACCCCGACGTCGAGTCGGCGCTCGCGCTCGTGCACTCGCGCTTCTCCACGAACACGCTCGGCACCTGGGACCTCGCGCACCCCTTCAACCTGATCGCCCACAACGGCGAGATCAACACCGTGCGCGGCAACGCCAACTGGCTGTCGGCCCGCGAGCCGCAGATGCACAGCAGGCTGTTCGGGGGCGACCTCCAGAAGCTGTTCCCGATCACGGAGGACCGCTGGTCCGACTCGGCCAAGCTCGACGCGGTGCTGGAGCTCCTCGTGCAGTCGGGCCGCCCGCTCGAGCACGCGCTGGCGATGCTGATCCCGCCGGCCTGGAGCGACCTCACGCTCGACATCGACGACGACGTGCGCGCGTTCTACGAGTACCACACGACCCTGGTCGAGCCGTGGGACGGCCCGGCCGCCGTGATCGCCACCGACGGCGAGAAGGTCGTGGCCACGCTCGACCGCAACGGCCTGCGCCCCGGCCGCTGGCTCCGGACCCGCGACGGCATCTGCGTGCTCGCCTCCGAGGTCGGGGTGCTCGACATCCCCGAGGCCGACATCGTCGAGACGGGCCGGCTCGAGCCGGGCCGGATGCTGATGTTCGACACGGCCTCGGGCCGCGTCGTGGGCGACCGCGAGATCAAGCGCGTCCTCTCCCGCCAGCGCCCGTACCGGCAGTGGCTCGACCAGTACAAGCTGCACCTCGACGACCTGCGCCCCCAGCAGGGCGCGCAGCTCGACGAGGACGCCCTGCCCCTGCAGCAGCGGATCTTCGGCTACACCCGCGAGGACCTCTCGCTCCTGCTCGCCCCGATGGCGCAGACCGGCGCCGAGCCCGTCGGCTCGATGGGCGACGACACCCCGCTGGCCGCCCTCACGAACCGCAACCGGCTGCTGCCGAGCTACTTCAAGCAGCAGTTCGCGCAGGTCACCAACCCACCCGTCGACCCCGAGCGCGAGCGGCTCGTGATGAGCCTGCGCGTCGGCGTCGGCGCGATCGGCAACCTGCTCGACGAGACGCCCGAGCACTGCCGCCGCGTGACCACGCTGTCGCCGATCCTCACGAACGGCGAGCTCGAGAAGCTGCGCGCCCTGCGCCGCGAGGGCTTCCGGGCGGCCACGATCAGCACCCTCTACCCCGTCGCCGAGGGCGAGCGCGGCCTCGAGCGCGCGCTCGAGACCGTCTGCCGCGAGGCGGCCCAGCTGGTCTGGGGCGGCACCACGATCGTGATCCTGTCGGACCGCGGCGCCGACCGCGGCCTCGCGCCGATCCCGCCGCTCCTCGCCACCGCCGCCGTGCACTCGCACCTCGTGCGCCAGGGCGCCCGCACCATGTGCGGCCTCGTCATCGAGTCGGGCGAGCCGCGCGAGACGATGCACATGGCGCTCCTGATCGGCTACGGCGCCGCCGCCGTCAACCCGTACCTCGCGCTCGAGTCGCTCCGCGACCTGCACGCCAAAGGCGAGCTCGGCGACCTCGACCTCGGCGAGGCTCGCCGGCGCTACATCCAGGCGCTCGGCAAGGGCCTGCTCAAGATCTGCTCGAAGATGGGCATCTCCACGATCCAGAGCTACCGCGGCTCGCAGATCTTCGAGGCCGACGGCCTCGTCGCCCGCTACTTCCCCGGCACGATCTCGCGCGTCGGCGGGCTCGAGCTGCGCGACATCGCCGACGAGGTCCGCGAGCGCTACGCGCTCGACGTCGACGACGCCCGCCCGGAGGAC
>JBEGMS010000317.1:0-6622 GCA_041182985.1 Actinomycetota bacterium | reverse complement strand
CCCCAGCGGCGACCTCCATCTCGGCAACCTGCGCACGGCGATCATCGCCTGGCTGCACGCGCGGGCGACGGGCGGGAGGATCCTGCTGCGGATCGACGACCTCGACGTCGACCGCTGCTCCGTCGAGTGGGAGGGCCGCCAGCTCGAGGACCTCGCCTGGCTCGGCCTGACCTGGGACGGCCCGCCCGAGCGGCAGTCCGAGCGGATCGACGAGTACCGCGCAGCCGCCGACCGGCTGCGTGCGGCGGGCCTCGCCTACCCCTGCTTCTGCTCGCGCGCGGAGATCCGCGCCGCGGCGTCGGCCCCCCACGGCGACGAGGGGCCGATCTACCCGGGCACCTGCCGCGACCTCGACCCCGCCGAGGCGGCCGCGCGCGTCGCGGCCGGCGAGCGCCACGCCCTGCGCCTGCGCACCCCCGACGGCGTCGAGGCGTTCGACGACTTCGTGCACGGGGCGGTGGCGATCGACGTGCGCCGGGAGGCGGGCGACCTCGTCCTGGTGCGCTCGGACGGGGTGATCGGCTACCAGCTCGCCTGCGCCGTCGACGACGCCCAGCCGCGGATGACGCACGTCGTGCGCGGCGACGACCTGCTCGCCTCGGCCGCCTTCCAGCGCGTGATCATGCGCCTGCTCGACCTCGAGCCGCCGGCCTACGGCCACGTGCCGCTGATGCTCGGGCCGGACGGCGCGCGGCTCGCCAAGCGCCACGGCGCGATCACGCTGCGCGACCACATCGAGCACGGCGCGACGCCCGAGGGGGTCGTGGGGATGCTGGCCGGCATGTTCGCGATCGGCGACGGCTCGCCCGCCGACCTCGAGGACCTGATCCCGCTCGCCGCCGGTCTCGCGGGCTAGGGGTCGAGGTCCGGCTCGTCGTCGTAGCCGGGGGCGTCGCCCTCGGCCAGGCGCTCCCGGATCGCCACCGCCCCGATCGCGACCAGCGGGTCGATCTCGATCGGCAGCCCGTCGAAGGCGTCGAGCTCGGAGGCGCCGAGCGGCTCGAGGCCGAGCGCCGGGTCGGAGACGTGGATCAGGGTCGCCGGGTGCAGCCGGATGGCCACGGGCTCGCGGTCCTCGTGGTACGCGGCGTGGATCGCCGCCTGCAGGTCCTCGAGTGCGATCGCGCCGTCCATGCCCCGGAGCCTACCGCGCCCGGGGCGGCGGGAGGGGCGGGATAGGATGGGGCGCGTGAGGGGACCGGGCCGGATCGCCGCGCTGCTCGCCGCCTGCGCGCTGCTCGCGGCGTGCGGCACGACCCGCACGGAGCCGCCCGACACGGGCGTGGAGCCGCCGCCGCCTGCGACCGGCGAGAACGCCGTCACGATCTCGCCCTTCGACGACCAGGGCGACGGCACGGAGGACGCCGCCGAGCCCTCCCAGGCGGTGTTCCCCGCGGAGGACCCGCAGGGCCTGCTCGACCTCGCCGCGCAGCACCCCGACGGCAAGGTGGTCTACGAGATGCTGCTGGACGGCCGCCGCGGCGAGCTGACCGTGATCCGCTCGGGCGAGGCCGGCGTCGTCGCGGTCAGCCGCGACGACCGCACCGTGCGGGTGGGCATCGACCTCGTGGAGGCGGCGATCCTCTGGGTCTGCGTCACGGAGGGCGCCGACGAGGCGCGCTGCCGCGACGAGGACAGAGACGACGAGGGCGCCAACGCGCTCGCCACCGCCGCGCTCCTCGTCGGCGAGGACCGCGTGCGGCAGATCGCCACGCGCGTGACCGCGGCGCCCGACGCCAACCTCGAGGTGGAGGCGCGCGCCGGCGGCATCGACGCGTCGTGCCTGACCGGCACCTCGCCGGGGATCGGCGACCTGCGCGTCTGCGTCTCGCCGAGCGGCTTCATCACGGACACCGAGGAGGGCTCGACGCGGGCCACGGCCTACGAGGTCACCGCGGAGGTCGACCCGCTCGAGCTGCAGCCGACGAAGGCGCCGGTCTAGCTCAGGCGAGGTCGAGGTAGCGGCGCCCGCCGTGGGCGGCCGCGAGGCGCTCGTCGACGGCGTCCGCCGTGGTGGCCACGGCGGCGAGGGCGTGGTCGAGCTCCTGCTCCTGCAGGTCGTCGCCGACGATCGCGTGCTCGAACCAGAGCTCGCGGCGCTCGGGCGTGTACGCGAAGCGGCCGACCGTGGTCCCGGCGGCGATCGCGCAGGCCTCGAGCGCGAGCTCGTCGGTCAGGTCGCAGTCGATCACGACGGGCGCGGCGGCGACCACCGCCGTCGAGCGCTCGAGGTGGTGCAGCACCGACAGGAAGACGCGGGTCGAGCCGGCCGGGCCATGCAGGCCCCAGACGGGGTCGTCGACGTAGCCGCGCGACTCGAGCCAGCGGGCGACGCGCTCGCGCACGACCTGCACGCGCTCCTCCGCCCCGCGCCGCACGTCGACCTCGGGCTCGCGCGGCTCGCCGGGGTCCATCCCGCCGACCCTGAGCTGCAGGCGGGCGCCCTCGTTCGCGGCGATCCAGCCGGCGGTCCAGACGGCGACGGTCATCTCGTCCTGGTGCAGGGTGTGCCCGCCGAGCACGGCCTGCTCGGCGATCAGGGCCTGCCCGTCGTGGCGCATCCGCCCCAGCACGAAGCCGTCGTGCTCGAGCAGGACGGCCTGGGCGAGCGGGCCCGTGAAGCGCGGCACCGGCAGCACCTCTGCGGTGGCCAGGACCAGGGGCTGGGCGGCGTCGCCCGGGTCGGGCACGACGTCGACGCGCACCGAGGTGCGGGCGCTGCCGACCTTGCCGCGCCAGGCGGCGTCGCGCGGGTCCTCCTCGACGAACGTGCGCTCGAGGGAGCGGCGCACCGTGGCGACGGTGCCGGGGAAGGCGGAGGGGGTGCTCATGCGGCGCGCCCCGGCAGGATGAACGTCCGGGCCACGATCGCGGCCTTGCGGGGGCGCGAGACGACCGCGCGGCCGCGCGTCGCGCCGTAGCCCGAGCGCTCGATCTCGCGCAGGATCTCGCGGTACATCGAGCCCGCGGCGGCGACGCTGCGGCGGCCGTGGGTCAGCCACGGCACGCCGGCCATGCCCTGCTCGTAGAGCGCGTCGGCGCGGCCGATCTGGTCGCGGTAGAGCTCGGTGCGGTCCTGCGTCGCGAGGTCGGTGATCCCGAACGCGGCGAGCGTGTCGGCGGCGAGGTAGATGCGGCCGTTCGCGAGGTCCTCGTCGACGTCGCGCAGGATGTTGGTGCGCTGCATCGCGCTGCCGAGGGCGCGCGCCGCCCCCCACGCCTCGTCCTTCCAGACGCCGAGGATCGAGGCCATCATCTCGCCGACGCAGCCGGCGACGCGGTAGCAGTAGACGTCGAGGTCGGACTCCGTCCGGCTGTCGGGCGCCGCGAGGTCGTCGCGCATGCCCTGCAGGAAGGCGGTCACCGAGGCGCGCGGCAGGTCGTGGCGGCGCGACAGGTCCTCGAGGATGACGGTCTCGCGGGTCGAGGCCTCCCCGGTCACGAGCCAGGTCTCGACCGCGCCGATCGCGGCGCCCGCCTCGGGGCTCTGCTCGTCGACGAGGTCGTCGAGGGTGCGCAGGACGAGGTACAGGAGCACGACGTCGTCGCGGACGGTGACGGGCAGGAGCTTCGCGGCGACGGAGAACGTGCGCGCGACGTTCTGCATCACCTCCTCGGCCTCCGGCAGGTAGGCGTCGGCGGGCTTGGCGTCGCGGCCAGGCAGGGAGACGCGGGGCACCCGCAGGCTCGGGCGCGGCACCCTCACGCCGGGACCCCGAGGTCGCGGCGGACGAGGCCGGCGGCGACCTCGGCGCCGAGCAGCACGCCGGGCACGCCGGCGCCCGGGTGGGCGCCCGCGCCGACGTGGTAGAGCCCGTCGACCGTGCGGTCGCGGTTCGGCTGGCGGAAGTACGCCGAGCGCGTCAGGACGGGCTCCGTCGAGAAGGCGGTGCCCTCGTCGGCGTCGTAGCGCGATTCGAAGTCCAGCGGCGTCATCCGGTGCTCCACCTTGATCGACGCGCGGAGCCCGGTCAGCCCCGCGTCGTGCTCGAGGTAGTCAAGCACCTTGTCGCGCCAGGCGTCACCGATATGACTCCAGTCGTCGCCGGAGGCGAGGTTGGGGACGGGCAGGAGCACCGCCAGCGAGTCGCCGCCCGGGGGCGCCATCGAGGGGTCGGTGCGGGCCGGCACGTGCAGGTACAGCGAGAGGTCCTTCGGCAGGACGCGGCGGTTCGTGACGTCGTCGATGAACTCCCGGTAGTTGGGGCCGACGATCAGCGTGTGGTGCAGGAGCTCGTCCCAGCGGCGGTCGGTGCCGAGGTAGAGCAGGAAGCACGACATCCCGTTGCGGGGCGGCCGGAACCGCCACGGCGCGCTGTCGGGCGCGCCCTTGAGCAGCCGGGTGCGGGTGCGCACGGGGTCGGCGTCGGAGACCACGACCTCGGCGGGCACGATCTCGCCGTCCGCGAGCCGCACGCCGATCGCGCGGCCGCCGCGCACGACGATCTCGTCGACGTCGGCCGAGCAGCGCACCGTGCCGCCGGCGCCCTCGATCGCGCGGACCATCGCCTGCACGATCGCGTACATGCCGCCCATCGTGTACCAGACGCCGTCGGCCACCTGCAGGTAGGCGAGCGCCGCGTAGACGGCCGGCACGCGGTACGGGTCGCCGCCGATGTACAGCGAGTGGAACGACATCGCCTGGAAGACGTGCTCCTCCTCGAAGAACTTGGAGCAGAAGCGCGACAGGTTGCGCGCCGCGTCGAGCCGCAGCATGGTGGGCAGCAGGCGCGCGAAGGGCAGCGGGTTCTCGAAGGCGCGCCGGCCGGCCGCGAGGACGGCGTTCTCGTGGATCAGCCGGGAGGCCTCGAGGAAGGCCGGGTAGGCCTCGGCGTCCGCGGGCGACAGGCGCCGCAGCTCCTCCTGCATCTCGGCGACGTCGCCCCGGAAGTCGAGGCGCGTGCCGTCGTGCGGCCAGTCGATCCGGTAGAAGGGGTCGAGGGCCACGAGCTCGACCTCGCTGCGGAAGTCGCGGTCGAGCAGCGCGAACAGCTCGTCGAAGCACCACGGCATCGTCACGAGGCTCGGGCCGAGGTCCCAGGTGTAGCCCTGGTCCGTCCACTGCGAGGCGCGGCCGCCCGGCTCGGGCAGCCGCTCGAGCACGGTCACGTCGAGGCCGGCGGCCAGGAGGCGCATGGCGGCGGCGAGGCCGCCGAAGCCGGAGCCGATGACGACGGCGCGGCGGGGACCGGTGGCGGTGGCGGACATCGGACGCAGCGTACGCGTGGTCAGGCGGTTGGGCGGAGGTGCTCGGGGCCGAGGTCGCGCGCGGACGCCGCGCCGGCGCACCAGGCGGCGACGCGCAGCTGCTCGACCAGCGTGCCGAGGGCGGAGCCGGCGGTGCCCGCGCGCGCGGCGAGCAGCATCGGCCGGGCGATGCCGACGGCGGCCGCGCCGAGGGCGAGGCAGCGGGCGACGTCGACGCCGTCGCGGACGCCGCCCGAGGCGATCACGGGCAGGCGCAGGCCGGCCGTGCGGACGGCGTCGCGCAGGGCCTCGGCGGTGGGGGTCCCCCACGTCGAGAACGGCGCGGCGAGCGCGCGGGCCTGGTCGTCGCGCAGCCCCTCGACGAGGGCCCAGTTGGTGCCGCCCGCGCCGGCCACGTCGACCGCGGCGACCCCGGCGTCGGCGAGCTGCGCCACGTCGTCGGGGTCGAGGCCGAAGCCGATCTCCTTGACGATCACGGGCAGGGGCGCGAGCCGCTCGACGAGGTCGGCGATCAGCTCGATCGCGCCGCCGAGCTCGGGGTGGCCCTCGGGCTGCACGGCCTCCTGCAGCGGGTTCAGGTACAGCGCGAGGCCGTCGGCATCGAGCAGCTCGACCACGCGCTCGGCCTCGTCGGCCGTGAGGCCCTGCACCAGGTGCGAGGCGCCGAGGTTGGCGAGGAGCAGCGGCGGGCGCGCCGCGCACGGCCGGTACGTGTCGACGAGGCCGGGCTCGTCGACGAGCGCGCGGCTCGAGCCGAGGATCATGGCGGCGCCGTGCTCGGCGGCGGCCTCGAGCAGCTCCACGTTGACGGCCCGCGAGGCCTCGGAGCCGCCGGTCATCGCGGACACGATCACGGGCGCGTCGAGCCGGCGGCCGAGCAGGTCGACGGCGAGGTCGACGTCGCCGAGGTCGCGGCCCGGCAGCGCGCGGTGGCGCAGCCGCACCTGGTCGAGCCCGGAGGCCCCGCGGTGGACGGCGTCCGGCGAGGCCGCGGCGTCGAGGTGCTCGGCCTTGCGGGCCGTGCGGATGGGATCGGCGTGCATCACCCGCCGTATCGCAGGCGCGCCCGCCGCGGCCGGGGGAGCCGCCCTCCGGGCCCCGGCGCGGTGGCCGGGACCCGGAGGGCGGGCGAGTGCTCCGCTGCGGCCCTACCCCGTCACGGAGCTCGCTCGGCACTGGCCGAAGCGGTGCGACATGACCTTCGTGGCGGGCTTCGCGCCGGTCACGTAGCGCACGCGGACCTCGACCCGGTGCAGGGTGTAGTCACCCGGGCGGATGGCCGTGTCCAGCGTGTAGGTGCGCTGGGCCTGGGTGCCCGTGGCGACCCGCTTGGCCAGCCGGCCGTCGCGGTAGAAGAGCACGGTCTTCGCGTTGCGGACCGTGACCCGCGTCGCCACCGAGCCGGTGCCGACGC
>JBEGMS010000316.1:0-5974 GCA_041182985.1 Actinomycetota bacterium | reverse complement strand
GTGACGGCCTACGACGCCCCGAGCGGCCAGGCCGCCGCGGAGGCGGGCGTGGACATCATCCTCGTCGGCGACAGCGCCGCCATGACGGTGCTCGGGCACGAGTCGACGATGCCGATCACGCTCGACGAGATGATCGTGCTGACCGCCGCGGCGACGCGGGGCGCGAGCCGGGCGCAGCGCGCGCCCCTCGTGATCGCCGACATGCCGTTCCTCAGCTTCCAGCCGTCGGACCGCGACGCGATCGTCGCAGCCGGGCGCTTCGTGAAGGAGGCGGGCGCCGACGCGGTCAAGGTCGAGGGCGCCGGACCCACGCTCGACCGGATCCGGGCGATCACCGGCGCCGGGATCCCCGTGATGGGGCATCTCGGCCTGACGCCGCAGAGCGCGACCCAGCTCGGCGGGTTCAAGGCGCAGGGCCGAACCGCCGACGCCGCCCTCCAGCTCGTCGAGGACGCGCTGCTGGTGCAGGAGGCCGGGGCGTTCGCGCTGGTCCTCGAGTGCGTGCCGGCCGAGATCGCCGGCGCGGTCACCGAGCGGGTGCGGATCCCGACCATCGGCATCGGCGCGGGCAACCGCACCGATGGCCAGGTGCTGGTCTGGCACGACCTGCTCGGCCTCGGCGCCGGCTCCAGCCCCCGCTTCGTCGAGCGCTACGCCGACCTCCACCGCGCGAGCGTGGACGCCCTCGGCCGCTACGTCGCCGACGTCCGCAGCCGGGCCTTCCCGGAGGAGCGCCACACCTACGCGATCGCCGACGAGGAGCTCGCCGCCTTCCAGGCCGGGCTCGCCGCGGCGGCGCTCTGAGCCGCTAGGCTGGCCGCATGCGCTACGCCCACGTCTGCTACCGCGTCTTCGACCTCGACAAGGCCATCGAGTTCTACTGCGGCGCGCTCGGCTTCCAGGAGCTGAAGCGCGCGCCGATCCGCGACGAGGCGATCAACGTCTTCGTCGCCCCGGCCGGCTCGGAGGACACCCCGCTCGAGCTGACCTACAACTTCGACCGCTCGGAGCCCTACGAGATCGGCACGGGCTACGGCCACATCGCGCTCACGGTCGAGGATCTCGACGGAACACTCGAGCGGCTCGCCGGGATCGGCATCACGCCGGAGAAGCCGCCGTACCAGGTGCGCGAGGGCGGCTCGCGGCTCTGCTTCGTCCGGGATCCCGACGGGTACCGGATCGAGCTGATCGAGAAGCCCGCCGCCTGACGTGGCCACCCGCGCGCCCGGCGTCGTCCTCGTCCTGCTCGAGCAGTGGACGCTGGTCGACGGTCGCGACATGGAGGCGCTCGTCCAGATGGCCGTCGACGCGGAGGCCGCCGGCGTCGAGACGGTGATGCTGTCCGAGCACGTGCTGCTGACGCCCAGGGCGGGAGCAGCCGGGCGGATGGCGAACCCCCGCGACTACGCCGCGCCGGGCAACCAGGACCCCTTCACGCCGTGGCCAGACTCCGTCGTGCTGGCGGCGGCCATCGCCGCCCGCACGAGCCGGATCCGGATCGCGCTGAGCGCGCTGATCCTGCCGCTCCGCCATCCCCTGCTCACCGCCACCCAACTGGCGACGCTCGACCTCCTGTCCGGCGGACGGCTGATCGTGCAGCCCACCGTCTCCTGGCTCGACGAGGAGTACGCGGCGATGGGCGTGCCGTTCAACCGCCGCGGGCGCATCCTCGACGAGCAGCTCGCCATCCTGAAGCGCGTCTGGTCGGAGAGCCCGGCCTCCTTCGCCGGCGAGTTCTACGCCTTCGAGGACGTCCACATCGAGCCCAAGTGCACGCGGCCCGAGGGTCCGTGGATGTGGTTCGGCGGGCAGCACGTGCACGGGCCGATCCTGCGCCGCCTGGTCGAGCACGGCCACGGCTTCCACCCGTTCGGCACGCCCACGGCCGACGACCTCGCGGAGATCCGGGCGGCGATGGAGGCCGCCGACCGGGACCCGGACGCGCTCGAGATGATCGGCGGCATCCGGCCGCGCTTCCCGTCCGACGACCGGCCCGGCGACCTCGACGAGGCGATGGCCGCGATCCCGGGCAAGCTGGCGGAGGGCTACACCTCGATCTGCTTCAAGCCCTCGCAGTACACGGACGACCCCGCCGAGGTGCCCGACCTCTGCCGCCGCATGGTCGCGGCCGTCGAGGCCGCCGGTCGCGCCTAGCCCGACGGGCCGCCGCGCAGGTCCTCGCGGAACCCGTGCACGGGACGGCCGAGCGCCCGCCACTGGAAGATCGAGATCGCCGGCAGCGAGTCCTCGTAGGCGACGATCCGCGCGTTGCGCCCGATCTTCTGGCACTGCGCCGCGATCTCGAGCAGGTCGTCGCGGGTCGGGGCGACGAGCACGAGATGCGCGCCGGTCACGTAGGAGAACACGGCTCCGCACGCCGGGCAGGGCCACGGGTCGGTCCGGATCGCGTACCACTCGCCCTCCGAGGTGTCGATGCCCTCGAAGGACTCGATCTCCTCCTCGGTCCAGACGGCCTGGTCCGTGTCGATCGTGGTCGGCACGTTGGTCTGCAGCCGGGGGTCCATGCGCGGAGCGTACCGGCTACGCGGGCTGCGCGGCGGCCGCGAGCAGGGGCTGCAGGAAGCGCCCCGTGTGCGAGGCCGCGACCGTCGCGACGTCCTCGGGGCTGCCGGCCGCGATCACCTCACCGCCCGCGTCGCCGCCCTCGGGCCCGAGGTCGACGAGCCAGTCGGCCTGCTTGATCACGTCGAGGTTGTGCTCGATCAGGAGCACCGTGTTGCCCGAGTCGACGAGGCGCTGCAGGACCTCGAGGAGCTTCTCGACGTCCGCCATGTGCAGGCCCGTCGTGGGCTCGTCGAGGACGTAGAGCGTGCGTCCGGTCGCGACCTTGGACAGCTCGGTCGCGAGCTTGACGCGCTGCGCCTCGCCGCCCGAGAGGGTCGTGGCGGGCTGGCCGAGGCGCACGTAGTCGAGGCCGACGTCATGCAGCGTCTGCAGACGGCGGCGCAGCTTGGGGATCTTCGAGAAGAAGACGAGGGCCTCCTCGACGGGCATCTCGAGCACGTCCGCGATCGACTTGCCCTTGAAGCGCACCTCCAGCGTCTCACGGTTGTAGCGGCGTCCGCCGCAGGCCTCGCACGGGACGTAGATGTCCGGGAGGAAATGCATCTCGATCTTGAGGGTGCCGTCGCCACGGCAGGCCTCGCAGCGGCCGCCCTTGACGTTGAAGGAGAACCGACCCTGCTTGTAGCCGCGCGTCTTGGCGTCGGGGGTGTCCGCGTAGAGCTGGCGGATGTGGTCGAAGACGCCCGTGTACGTGGCGGGGTTCGAGCGCGGCGTGCGCCCGATCGGGGACTGGTCGATCGCGATCACCTTGTCGAAGTGCTCGAGGCCCTCGATCGCCTCGTGCCGCCCCGCCCGCACGCGCGCGCCGGAGAGGTGCTGCTGCATGGCCCGCAGCACGACGTCGTTGACGAGGGTCGACTTGCCCGACCCGGAGACGCCGGTGACGGCGACCAGCCGCCCGACCGGGATCTCGACGTCGATCCCGCGCAGGTTGTGCTCCGACGCGCCGCGCACCGCCAGGATCGCGTCGGCGGGGCCGCGGCGCTCCGGCACGCGGATGGCGCGCCGCCCCGACAGGAACTGCCCCGTCACGGAGTCCTTGGCCTTCATCACCTGCTTGGGCGTGCCGGCCGCCACCACCCGGCCGCCGTGCTCGCCCGCGCCGGGGCCCATGTCGACCAGCCAGTCCGCCGCGCGCATCGTGTCCTCGTCGTGCTCGACGACGATCACCGTGTTGCCGAGGTCGCGCAGGCGCGTGAGCGTCTCGAGCAGGCGGTGGTTATCGCGCTGGTGCAGCCCGATCGACGGCTCGTCGAGGATGTAGAGCACGCCGACGAGGCTGGAGCCGATCTGCGTGGCGAGGCGGATCCGCTGGGCCTCGCCGCCGGACAGGGTCGAGGCGGCGCGGTTGAGCGACAGGTACCCGACGCCCACGTCCTGCAGGAAGGAGAGGCGCTCCACGATCTCGCGCAGGATCCGCTCCGCGATCAGGGCCTCGGTCTCGGACAGGTCGAGCGTCGTCGCCCACTGCACGGCCTGCTCCACGGACTGGTTCGTCGCCCCGTGGATCGAGAGGTCGCCGACGGTGACGGCGAGGCTCTCCGGCTTGAGGCGCGCGCCGGCGCACTCGGGGCACGGGCGCAGCGTCATCCACTCCTCGATCTTGTCCTTCTGCAGCTGCGACTCGGTCTCGTCGTAGCGGCGCTTGAGGCTCTTGAGCAGGCCCTCCCAGGCGACCGCGTACGCCCGCTTGCGGCCGTACCGGTTGCGGTAGGAGACCATCACGCGCTCGCCGTCCGTGCCCTCCAGGAAGAGCGACCGCTCGGCGTCCGTCAGCTCGCCCCAGGGCGTATCGAGGTCCACCTCGAACCGCTCGGCGATCGCGACGATCAGCTGCTCGAAGAAGTTGGTGCCGGCGACGTTCCACGGCTGCAGCGCGCCACCGGAGAGGGTCTGCTCCGGGTCGGGCTGGACGAGATCCGGGTCGAGCTCGGGCAGGGCCCCCAGGCCGTGGCAGTGGGCACAGGCCCCGTGCGGGGAGTTGAACGAGAAGACGCGCGGGGCGAGCTCCGCGAGGGAGACCCCGTGGTCGGGGCAGGCGAAGCGCTCGGAGAAGGTCAGCGTCTCGCCGTCGACGACGCTGATGTCGACGAGGCCATCGGCAAGCTGCAGCGCCGTCTCCACGGAATCGGTCAGGCGCCGGCGCAGGTCGTCCTTGAGCACCAGCCGGTCGACCACGACGGAGAGGTCGTGCTTGAACTTCTTGTCGAGGACGATCTCGTCCTCGAGCAGTAGCGTCTCGCCGTCGACCTTGATGCGGGTGAAGCCCTCCCCGCGCAGGCGCTCGATCACGTCCTTGAACTCGCCCTTGCGTGAGCGCACGATCGGCGCGTCGACGGTGAACTTGATCTCCTCCGGCAGGCGGAGCACCTGGTCGACGATCTGCTCGGCGCTCTGTCCGGTGATCGCCCGGCCGCAGGTCGGGCAGTGCGGGTGCCCGATGCGCGCGTACAGGAGCCTGAGGTAGTCGTAGATCTCGGTGACGGTGCCGACCGTTGAGCGGGGATTGCGCGAGGTCGTCTTCTGGTCGATGGAGATCGCCGGGGAGAGGCCCTCGATCCCGTCGACGTCGGGCTTCTCCATCTGCCCGAGGAACTGGCGTGCGTAGGCGGAAAGGGACTCGACGTAGCGGCGCTGGCCCTCGGCGTAGAGGGTGTCGAAGGCGAGGCTCGACTTGCCGGAGCCCGACAGGCCCGTGATGCAGATCAGCCGGTTGCGCGGCAGCTCGACCGTGACGTCGCGCAGGTTGTGCTCCCGCGCGCCGCGGATCGTGATCGACTGGTCAGCGGGCATCCGACCAGCCTAATCGCACGCGCGGCGCCCGCGGCGCCCGCGGCGGTCAGGAGGCCAGGCGGAAGGGCGGGTAGCGGTCCGTGGTCAGGAGCAGCGCGTAGCAGTAGACGCGGGCCGTCCAGCGCAGGTAGCCGACGATGAAGTCGTGGATCCCGCGCGGGCAGCGCCCGGTGATCAGGATCGCGAACCACGCGATGATGACCGCGACGACGACGCCGACGCCGAGGACCGCGAGCACGACGTAGTGCGGGAGCGCGAGCAGCCACTTGACCAGCGGCAGGCCGCGCGAGAGCTCCGCCTTGGCATCCGGATAGGGCACGCGCAGGTCGAGCGCCTGACGGTCCTCGGTGGAGGGGTACTCGTCGCGCAGGAGCAGCAGGTACATGCTGACGCGGTTCGCGAAGGCGAGGAGCTGCACGTTGAAGTCGAACCACCAGCGCGGGTAGCGATGACGGAGGAGCAGGAGCAGCAGCGTCGGCACGAACACGAACCCGCCCGCGATCGAGGCGGCGTCGGCCGCGCTGTAGTCCGTCGACTGCCCGGTCAGGATCCCGAGCAGGATCAGGACCGGGATCACGAGGATCACCCGGAAGAG
>JBEGMS010000315.1:0-7151 GCA_041182985.1 Actinomycetota bacterium | reverse complement strand
GCGCGGCGGCCGCCGCTCCGCCGCCCGCGACGCCGTGCTCGGCGCCCTCGCCGACCAGGACTGCTGCGCGAGCGCGCAGGAGATCCACGAGCGGCTGCGCGCGGACGGCAGCCCGGTCGGGATCGCGTCCGTCTACCGCTCGCTCGACCTCCTGCACGGCCTCGGCCTCGTCACGCGGGTCGACACCGGCGACGGCATCGCCCGCTACGAGCCCGCCCTGCCGGGCGGTGAGCACCACCACCACCTGGTCTGCATCCGCTGCGGCGGCGTCGAGTCGTTCCAGGACGAGGCGCTCGAGGCGGCCATCCACGCCGTCGGCGAGCGCGTCGACTTCGAGGTCACCGGGCACGACGTGGCGCTGCGCGGCGTCTGCCGCGCCTGCCGCCGCGCGGCCTAGTCGACCGCTCCGGCGAGGTCCGCCGGGGGCGCGTCGGGCGTCGGGGGCACGATCTCCATCGTGACCTCCTCGTCGCCCTCCTTGCGGTCGACGAGGATCGTCGAGCCGGGCTGGAGCTGCTGCGCGAGCACGAAGTCGGCGAGCGGGTCCTCGAGGATGCGCTGGATCGCGCGGCGCAGCGGCCGGGCGCCCATCGCCGGGTCGTAGCCCTCCTGGACGAGCAGCTCCTTGGCCGACTCGGTGAGCTCGATCGCCACCTCGTGCTGGTCGAGCTGCTGGCGCAGGCGCTGCAGCATGAAATCGACGATCGACAGGATCTGCTCGCGCGAGAGCTTGTGGAAGACGATGACCTCGTCGATGCGGTTGAGCAGCTCGGGCCGGAAGACCCGCTTCAGCTCGCCCATGATCTTGCCCTTCATGTCCTCGTACGACTGGCCGCTCTCGTCCTCGGCCTGCGAGAAGCCGAACGACTGGTTCTTGGCGATCGTCGCGGCCCCGATGTTGGAGGTCATGATCACGATGGTGTTGCGGAAGTCGACCTTGCGGCCCTGCGAGTCCGTCAGCTTGCCCTCCTCCAGCACCTGCAGGAGGATGTTGAAGACGTCCGGGTGGGCCTTCTCGATCTCGTCGAGCAGGACCACCGAGTACGGCTTGCGGCGCACGGCCTCGGTCAGCTGGCCGCCCTCGTCGTAGCCGATGTAGCCCGGCGGCGAGCCCACGAGCCGCGACACGGAGTGCTTCTCCATGTACTCGGACATGTCGACCTGGATCATCGCCCCCTCGTCGCCGAACAGGAACTCGGCGAGGGTGCGGGCGAGCTCGGTCTTGCCGACGCCGGACGGCCCGAGGAAGATGAACGAGCCCGACGGGCGCTTCGGGTCCTTGATGCCGGCGCGGGCGCGGCGGATCGCGCGGCTGACCGCGGCGATCGCGACGTCCTGGCCGATCACGCGCTTGTGGAGCTCCTCCTCCATGCGGATCAGCTTCTGCGACTCCGCCTCGGTGAGCTTGAAGACGGGGATGCCGGTCCACATCGAGACGATGTCGGCGATCTCCTCCTCGCCGATCGACGGCTGCTCCTCGGAGCCCTCGCCCTGGATCCAGCTCTCCTCGGCCTCGCGCTTCTCGTTCGTGAGCTTGCGCTCCTGGTCGCGGAGGTTGGCGGCGGCCTCGAAGTCCTGGCTCTCGATCGCCGCCTCTTTCTCCTTGCGGACGCGCTCGATCTCGTCCTCGAGCTCGCGCTGGGCGGGCGGGGCGGCCATCGTCTTGATGCGCATGCGCGAGGCGGCCTCGTCGATCAGGTCGATCGCCTTGTCCGGCAGGTGCCGGTCCTGGATGTAGCGGCTCGACAGCTCGGCCGCGGCCTCCAGGGCCTCGTCGGTGATGCGGATGCGGTGGTGCGCCTCGTAGCGGTCGCGCAGGCCGCGCAGGATCTGCACGGTGTCCTCCACCGTCGGCTCCTCGACGCGCACCTGCTGGAAGCGGCGCTCGAGCGCGGAGTCGCGCTCGAGGTACTTGCGGTACTCGTCGAGCGTGGTGGCGCCGACGGTCTGCAGCTCGCCGCGGGCCAGGGCCGGCTTGAGGATGGAGGCCGCGTCGATCGCGCCCTCCGCGGCGCCCGCGCCGACGAGGTTGTGGATCTCGTCGATGAACAGGATGATGTCGCCCCGCTGGGCGATCTCCTTCATGACCTTCTTGAGGCGCTCCTCGAACTCGCCGCGGTACTTCGAGCCGGCGACGAGCGCCGCCAGGTCGAGCGTGTAGATCTGCTTGTTCTTGAGGAGCTCCGGCACCTGCCCGTTCGAGATGCGCTGGGCGAGGCCCTCGACGACGGCCGTCTTGCCGACGCCCGGCTCGCCGATCAGGACCGGGTTGTTCTTCATCCGGCGGACGAGGATCTGCATCATCCGCTCGATCTCGGTCTGGCGGCCGACGACGGGGTCGAGCTTGCCCTCGCTGGCCAGCTTCGTCAGGTTGCGGCCGAACTGGTCGAGCAGCTTCGAGGACTTCTTGCCCTCGGCCGTGCCGGGACCCGCGCCCGCGGCGGGGGCGCCGCCCGACTGGGAGCGCCGGCCCGGGCCGGACAGCATGCGGATGATCTCGTTGCGGATCTTCTCGGCGTCGGCGTCGAAGTCGAGCAGGATGCGGGCGGCGACGCCCTCGTTCTCGCGCACCAGGCCGAGCAGGATGTGCTCCGTGCCGATGTAGTTGTGGCCGAGCGAGAGCGCCTCGCGCAGCGCCAGCTCGAGCACCTTCTTGGCGCGCGGCGTGAACGGGATCTGGCCGGTGGTGACCTCCTCGCCCTGGCCGACGATGCGCGCGACGTTGGCGCGCACGTCCTCCACCGTGATGTCGAGCGAGTCGAGGACGCGGGCCGCCAGGCCCTCCTCCTCGCGGAGCAGGCCGAGCAGGATGTGCTCGGTGCCGATGTAGTTGTGCTTGAGCGCGCGGGCCTCGTCCTGGGCCAGGACGACGACTTGGCGGGCTCGCTCGGTGAATCGCTCGAACATGGTGCGGTAGGCCTCCTGTCCTGCGTCCTTCGCAGGACCCCGGCCGCCGGATTCCACCGCCGCCCGGGCTGGACTTCCACACTACCAGAGCGATCCGCGCCGTCCCGCGGTCCCGTGCGCCGGCCCCGCCGGCCGTCCCGCAGCGTGGATGGTCAGTTCCGCATGGCGGGGAACAGGACGACCTCGCGGATCGTGTCCTGCCCCGTCAGCAGCATCGCCAGCCGATCGATGCCGAGGCCGACGCCGCCCGTGGGCGGCAGCCCGTACTCGAGCGCCGTCACGTAGTCGTCGTCGACGGGATGGGCCTCCTCGTCGCCGGCCCGCCCCATCGCGGCCTGCTCCTCGAAGCGGGCGCGCTGGTCGTCCGGGTCGTTCAGCTCGGAGAAGCCGTTGGCGATCTCCATCCCGCCGCAGAAGGCCTCGAAGCGCTCGACCACGCCGTCCGCGCCGGGCTTGCGGCGGGCGAGCGGCGACAGCTCGACGGGGTAGTCGACGAGGAAGGCCGGGGCGACGAGCTCCGGCTCGACGAAGTGCGACAGGAGGTGGTCGACGAGCTGCGCCCACGTCTTGTCCCTCGACGTGTCGACGCCGCGCTCGCGCATGAACGCGATCAGGGGCTCCGGGTCGCGGCCGAGGGCGATCGGGTCGATCCCCGTGCGCGCGGCGATCGCCTCGCCGAGGACGAGCCGCGGCCACGGCGGCTTGAGGTCCACGACCTGCCCCTTGATCTCGACCTGCGTCGTGCCGAGCACCGCCTGCGCGGCGTCCGCGACGATCCGCTCGGTGCGCTCCATCACGTCCGCGCAGTCCGCGTAGGCCTCGTAGAACTCGAGCATCGTGAACTCGGGGTTGTGCTTGTGCGAGACGCCCTCGTTGCGGAAGTCCTTGCCGAGCTCGTAGACGCGCTCGAGGCCGCCGACCACGAGCCGCTTCAGGTACAGCTCCGTGGCGACGCGCAGGTACAGATCGCGGTCGAGCTGGTTGTGGTGCGTCGTGAAGGGCCGCGCGTTGGCGCCGCCGTAGAGCGGCTGCAGGACGGGCGTCTCCACCTCGACGAAATCGGCGTCATCGAGGGAGCGGCGGATGCTCGCGACCATCCGGGCGCGGGCGCGGAAGCGCGCGCGGGCCTCGGGGTCCGTCATCAGGTCCAGGTAGCGCTGGCGGTGGCGCACCTCGACGTCCTGGAGGCCGTGGTGGCGGTCCGGGAAGGGCAGCCGGCAGGGCGCGAGCAGGTGCCACGCGGCGACCTGCAGGCTGAGCTCGCCGCGCTTCGTGCGCAGCGCCGTCCCCTCGACGCCGACGAGGTCGCCGATCGAGACGTCGCGCACCCGCGCGTAGGCCTCCTCGCCGAGCCGCTCGAGCTCGGCCAGGAGCTGCACGCGGCCCGACTCGTCCTCGAGGTCGAGGAAGGTGACGCCGCCCTGCCCGCGGCGGCCGAGCACGCGCCCGGCGAGCCGCCAGCCGCGCGTGCCGGCCTGCTCGGGCGCGAGGCCCTCCTCGGCGTCGCGCAGCGACGCGATCGCGTCCCGCTCGCCGAACCGGTGCGGCAGGGACTGGTAGTCCACGGGGTCCCTAGGCGCGCGAGATCGAGACGATCTCGTACTTGACGGCGCCCTTGGGCGTCAGCACCTCGACCTTGTCGCCCTTCTTGCCGCCCAGGACGGCGCGGCCGATCGGGGACTCGTTCGAGAGGCGGTCGTTGTCGGGGTCGGCCTCGGCGGAGCCCACCAGCTTGAACTTGCGCTCCTTGCCGCGCGGGCCCTTGACGGTGACGGTGCTGCCGATCGCGACCTCGCCGCGGGGCTGGTCGCCCTTCTCGACGATGACGGCGTCGCGCAGCTGCTCCTCGAGCTCGGCGATCTCGTCCTCGAGCAGCGCCTGCTCGTTCTTGGCGTCGTCGTACTCCGAGTTCTCCGAGATGTCGCCGAACTCGCGGGCCTCCTTGATGCGCTCGGCGACCTCGCGACGGCGCTCCGTCGTGAGGTGGTCCAGGCGCTCCTTCAGCTCGCGATAGCCCTCGGCGGTGAGTACGACTTCCTTGGCCACGGTCCCTCCGGCGGTCTCGGCGGGCGCCCACGGGGCGCCACGTTCGGCCCCGCATTGTACGCACCGCTCGGCGGACGGCGAGCCGGTCTCCGATACCCTGACCCCATGGCCGTCGACGTGCGCAGCCTCACCGACACCTGGCGGATCGGGGACGTGGAGATCCCCGGCCGCGTCGTGCTCGCCCCGATGGCGGGCGTCTCGGTGCAGGCGTTCCGCCGCCAGGGGCGCCGCCACGGGGCCGGCCTCGTCTGCTCGGAGATGGTCTCCGCGTGCGGGCTCGGGCACGGCAACGAGCGCACGAAGGACTACCTGCGGATCGCCCCCGACGAGCGGCCGCTGGCGGTGCAGATCTTCGGCTCGGACCCCGCGCAGATGGCCGAGGCCGCGCGGATGTGCGTCGCCGCGGGCGCCGACATCGTCGACATCAACATGGGCTGCCCGGTCCGCAAGGTCACGAAGACGGGCGCCGGCGCGACCCTCACGGAGGGCGGCGCCGAGCGCGGCGCCCGCATCGTCGAGGCCGTCGCGAGCGCCGTCGACGTCCCCGTCACCGTCAAGATGCGCCGCGGGGTCGAGAACGGCTCGCGCGACTTCGCCGT
This sequence comes from Actinomycetota bacterium, assembly GCA_041182985.1. GTDB lineage: Bacteria > Actinomycetota > Thermoleophilia > Gaiellales > F1-60-MAGs149 > F1-60-MAGs149. The sequence goes on along the minus strand of JBEGMS010000315.1, from coordinate 1,599 downwards.
CGCCGGCCCCCGCTTCGAGGCCGCGGGTGCCCGCGCCCTGACCCTGCACCCGCGCAGCGCCAAGCAGATGTACACCGGCACCGCCGACCACGCGCTGACCGCCGAGCTCGTCGAGCTGGTCTCGGTCCCCGTGATCGCCTCGGGCGACATCGACTCGCGCGAGCGCGCCCACGCCATCCTCGAGACGACGGGCTGCGCGGCCGTGATGATCGGCCGCGGCGCGCAGGGCAACCCGTGGCTGCTCCAGTCGCTGCGCGAGGATCGCGACGTCACGCCCACCCCCGAGCAGGTCGTGGCCGAGCACATCCGCTTCGTGCGCGAGACGGTGCGCGAGCTCGGCGAGCAGCGCGCCGTCCACTTCCTGCGCAAGTTCCACGCCTGGTACCTGCGCCGCGGCCGCTTCCCACGCACCCTGCGCCAGGAGCTCTCGACCCTCCAGACCACCGCCGAGGTCGAGGCCGCCCTGCTCGCCGCCGCCCCCGCCGCGGCGCCCCTGATCGCGCAGATGGAGGCCGACATCGCCGCCCTGGACGCGCTCGGCGACGACGCCGAGCTGGACCTGCCGATCTCGCTCTACGGCGGCGGCTGAGCCGGACGCGGCTCGGCGATCCCACTAGGCTGCGCGCCATGGCGGCAACCTCCCTGTGGCACCCGTTCGCGGACATGGCCGCGGTCGACGGCCGCGAGGTCGTGATCGCCCGCGGAGCGGGCTGCTGGGTGTGGGACGAGCAGGGCAGGCGCTACCTCGACGGGTCCGCGAGCCTCTGGTACTGCAACGTCGGCCACGGGCGGCCGGAGATCGCGGCCGCGATCCAGGCCCAGCTGGCCGAGCTCGATGCCTTCCACGTCTTCGGCGACCTCGCCAACCGCCCGGCGCTCGCGCTCGCCGAGCGTCTCGCCGGCTTCGCGCCGCAGGCCGGCTCGCGGGTCTTCCTGACCAGCGGCGGCAGCGACTCGATCGACACCGCGGTCAAGCTCGCCCGCTTCCACCACCACACGGCCGGGCACCCTGACCGCCACGTCGTGCTGCACCGGACCCACGGCTACCACGGCACGCACGGCATCGGCACGAGCATCCTCGGGATGCCCTACCGCGACGGGTTCGGGCCGCTGATGCCGGGCACGGCGGAGGTGCCGCACGACGACCTCGACGCGCTGGCCGACGCGATCGCGACCATCGGACCCGAGCGGGTCGCCGCCTTCGTGTTCGAGCCGGTGATCGGCTCCGGCGGCGTGCACCCGCCCCGCCCCGGCTACCTCGAGGGCGCGCAGGCGCTGTGCCGCGCGCACGGCATCGTCACGATCGCGGACATCGTGACCAACGGCTTCGGACGGCTCGGCGAGTGGCTCGCGGTGGAGCGCTTCGGGCTCGAGCCCGACCTGATCGCCTTCGCGAAGGGCGTGACCAGCGGGTACCTGCCGCTCGGCGGCGTGATCGTGGCGCCGGGCATCGCCGATCCGCTCTGGGCGGACGGCGCCTCGGGCTTCATGCACGGCCAGACCTACAGCGGGCACCCCGTCTGCTGCGCCGCCGCGCTCGCGAACCTCGACCTGCTCGCCGCGGACGGCCTGGTGCACCGGGCCCGCGCGGACGAGGGG
>JBEGMS010000314.1:0-4292 GCA_041182985.1 Actinomycetota bacterium | reverse complement strand
GGTGCCGCCGTAGGTGACCTTCGCCTCCCGGGCTCCCGGATCGGGGCCGTAGACGGTGACGGTGCGCGGGTCGCCGTTCATGTCGTGGAAGCCGATGACCAGCGTCGAGCGTCGATCCCGGGTGACGACGATCTCCGTCGGCTCGACGGCGACCACTCGGGTGCCTCGCCCGGCGCGGCATGATTGCAGGATCGACTCCGCGGATGCCTCCTCGGGGGCGTTGGCGATGACGCGGGTCTGCAGCCCCTTCGCCCCGGTGCTGCACGGGTACGTGACCTCGACCGTGATCGGCTTCGACGGGTCCGCCGTGCCGACGTCCTGCGCGCCCCATGCGCTTCCCGCGCTCGCGAGCAGGACGAGCGGGCAGAGCAGCGCGATCAGACGGCGGGCGGGGGGCACGGACCGATCATAGGCCCCGTCCGCGTGGACGGGGCCGGGCCTCACGACATCGGGATCTGGCGCAGGATGTGCGGCTCGACCCGGTCGAAGATCTCGTCGAGCGACTCGCCCGTGATCGTGAGGCCGTGGTTCTTGAGGCCGATGATCGCGTGGCCCGGGTCGGGCTGGACGCGGACGAGGTCGGCGACGGCGTCGGCCAGCTCGGCCGTGCCGCACGGGTAGTTGATCTCGGTGGCGTCGACGCCGTCGACCCAGGCGTGCACGTGCATGATCGCCCCGACGCTCGGGTGCTCCATGTAGATCTTCCAGTGCTCGATCGCGTCGACGGAGACGCGGCGCGGCTCGATCCCCGGGGGCACCGACATCACCATCGCCTGCGCGGCCTGGTCGTAGTCGGTCACGAGCAGCATGTCGCGGCCGATCTCCTGCAGGTTCGACTTGTCGACGCCCGACGCGCTCATCCAGAAGCGGGTCGCGTCCTTGCGGGCCGACAGGTTGCCGTAGGAGAGGCCCCCGATCGAGTAGAGCCGCATGACGTGGTCGAGGTCGCGCTTGTCCAGGTAGTCCTGGATCGGGAACGGCGCGGGCAGCAGGTCGAGCGCGTCGAGGCGCTGGCCGGCGCGGGTCAGGCTCTCCGTCACCTCGTCGCCGTCCCACAGCTCGGGCTCGAGGTCGGGGTTCCAGATGTTGTCGATCACGAGGTGGCTCTCGGCGAGCGGCGCGAGCCGCTCGGCCACGCCCGCGTAGAAGGCGTCGTCGCCGGTGTCCGCGATCGCGTAGTTGCCCTGCTCCATCGTCCCGAAGCGGGCCTCGACGCCCGGCACGACGCGGACGGAGACGTTCGACAGCGCCCGCACGAGGACGGGGTAGTAGTCGCTGATCGCCTCCTTGAAGTCGGCCGGGGGCGCGGCGCCCTCGTAGATCGCGGCGCAGAACGTCGTCTTGTTCTCGCGGCGGTACGGGCGCACGTTGTCCCGGTCGACGAAGTTGCAGACGAGGTTCGCCGTGGCGAGGTCGTCGGTGCGCTCGTAGCCCCGCGCCTCGAGGGCGGCGCTGAGCCACTCGGCGAACGGGGCGAGGGTGTCGGAGACCTCTCCGTGGTAGGCGAATCGCATGGGAATGAGGGTAGCAGCCGGGCGGAGGCCACCCCTCCGTGGCGCTCCGCAGCGGCCCGTGCGCTACGCTTCATGTCAGTGCGGTGCCGTCGGGCGCCGCGAATCCCCCTCCGGGCAGCCGACCGCGGTCGAGCCGTCACCCGGAGCGGGTTGGAGGCGTTGATGCTCGAAGCCGGCTCGTCGGCGACAGGCACAGGGTTCGTGGATACGGCGGCAGGCCCGCCGCTCGACGACGTGGAGCGCTGGATCGGCGAGCGCATCCTCGCGCCGGGCGACGAGGGCGGGATCCGCGCGGGCACGCTGTGGGCCGGCGCCTACGCGGACGCCGTCGCGGAGATGGCGCAGGGGCTCGCGTCGCCCTCGCCCGAGTACCGCCGCCGCTACGCGCTGCCGCTCGGCCTGCAGCGGATGCTGGCCGAGGACGAGCCGCACCTGCAGTCGGGCCTCGCCCTGCGCCCGCACCAGGTCGATGCCCTCGCCGGCATGCTGGCGGCGCTGGTCGGCGACTACGAGCGCGCCGACGACGCCGAGGGCGCGGAGGAGGCCGACGAGGAGGAGGCCCGCATCGCGGACGAGTCGACGGCCGTCGTCGGCGAGTCGGAGGACGGCGAGGACGAGGACGAGGAGGAGGACGACGACGAGGCGGACGAGGACGAGGACGACGACGACGAGGACGGGGGCGAGGAGGAGGGCGACGATCCGGAGGAGGCGGTCGCGCCGCGCAGCGAGCCGACGGGGGTCGGCAGCCTGCACATCGACCTCGCGCTGCCCGACCAGGACGACGATGACGAGGATGAGGACGACGAGGCGACCGGCGAGGTCGAGCTCGACGACCCGGGCGCCGTCCGCCGCTACCGCTTCAAGCACCCGACCGCCTCCGGCAAGACGGTCGCCGCCGCCGCGTTCGTCGACGCGGCGCGCATCACCGGCGTCCTGATCCTCACCCACCGGCGCCTGCTCGTCGACCAGTTCCGGCGCGACCTCACCGAGCAGGGCTACGCCCACCGCCTCAAGGACCCGGTCCTCGGGAAGGCCAAGGCGCCGGTCGTGCCGCCGATCTCGATCGAGACCTACGCCTGGTTCATCAAGAACGCCGACCGCCTCAACCGCGACGTCTACGGCGTGATCCTCTGCGACGAGGCGCACACCGCCCTCGGCGACCGCACCTCCGCGGCGATCCGCCGCGTCGACACGCCGACCTACATCGGCATGACGGCGACCGACCAGCTGCTGCAGAAGCACGTCGGCGACGTGTTCCCGGCGGAGATCGCCGACTTCCCGCTGGCGGAGGCCGTCCTGTCGGGCGTCGTCGCCCCGCTGCGCGCCGTGCGCGTCCCGCCGGGCGCCTCGCTCAAGCGGGTGCGCATCGTCGGCGGCGACTACGACCAGGCCGAGCTCGCCGAGGTGCTCGACCACGACGCCGTCAACATGGCCGCCGCGATGTACTACCTCGACATGTTCGGGCAGCGCCCGGGCATCGTCTACGCGGCCGGCGTCGACCACGCCGGGCGCGTCGCGGCCGCGATGCGCGCCGTCGGCCTCAAGGCCGCGGCCGTCTCGGGCCGCACGCCCCCGCGCGAGCTGGCCGAGACCCTGGCCGGCTACGAGCGCGGCGAGGTCAACGTGCTGGTCAACGCGCAGCTCCTCGCCGAGGGCTGGAACGCCCCGCGCGCCACCGTCTGCATGCACCTCGCGCCGACCGCCTCGCGGCGCGTCTACCAGCAGCGCGTCGGCCGCGTCATGCGCCTGCACCGGCGCAAGGAGGCGGGCGTCGTCGTCGACTTCGCCGAGGCCGCCGCCCCGCACACCGACCGCACGATCACGCTGCACTCGCTGCTCGAGGTCGACGTCTTCCAGCCGGGCGCGCTGGTCACGCCGCGCCCGCCGCGGGTGCGCCGCCGCTGGCGCCGCCTGCCGAAGGCGCTCGTGCGCGAGGCGCCGTGGCTCGTGCCCGTGACGCCCGACCCGGCGCGCCGCGCGCAGGTGATCCGCGACAACTGGAAGACCGTCGCCGTCGACCGCCTCCCGCTCGACGAGCAGGAGCTGTGGGCCGAGCACGCGGCCGAGCGGGCCCAGCCGAAGGACCTCGAGAAGCTCGCCCGCGTGCTGGTCGCCGTGCCCCGCGACGCGCGCCTGCGCTTCTTCGCGAAGTGCGCCGCCGAGAACCGCCACCGCCAGCTGCGCCTCGAGGCGCTGCGCGACCTCGCCCAGAGCGGTCCCGGCACGAACCTGTTCGAGCAGGCCGTCCGGCTTGTCGAGCGCGCCCCGACCTGGCGCCAGGACCGCCAGCAGGGCTCGCGCACCCTCCTGCTCGCCCTCGGCGACGGGTTCGGCGAGGCCTCCGACCACTACGTGACGGCGTGGGCGTGGCGGCTCGCCGCCGCCTCCCACGACGCGCAGCACCGGCGCGTCGCCAGCTCCGTCGAGGGCGGCCGCGACCTGGTCCGCAGCCTCGCCGGCAAGAGCGGCGACGACGCGCGCCGGCAGGCGCTCGAGGTGGTGCGGATCGCCGACGAGCAGCCGCTCGACGTCGGCGCCGCGATCCTCTCGTGCGTCCGCACCTCCGACCTCTCCGCGGAGCGCGTCCTCGAGGACGCCCGCATCCGCCTCTCGGCCGACCCCCGTGCGCTGGCCGCCGCGCTCGGGTCGAACGTGCCGCTGCCGCGCGGCATCAAGCGGCCCGGCCGCTCGCGGGTCTCCGCCGCCGAGCTGAAGGGCGCCGCGCCGCCCTCGGCCGTCGGCGCGCTGCCGAACGAGGCCGCCCACGAGGAGCCGAAG
>JBEGMS010000313.1:0-4069 GCA_041182985.1 Actinomycetota bacterium | reverse complement strand
CCGCCACCCGTCCCGCACGACCTCGTCGCAGGTCTGGATGTACGTGCCGACCCCGCCGATGTAGGGCAAAAACACGCGCGGCTTGCCGGGGATGTTGGCGCCCATGTACCAGGAGGCGGCCTGCGGGTAGAGGGTGGCGTAGGCGGCGCGCTGGACCTCCTCGTCCCAGGCGGCCTGGGCCTCGGCGGTCGGCTCCATCGTCGTGGCCCCGACGTCGGTGCAGTGCCCGATCGCCTGGTCGCAGAGCTCGGCGTGGTGCTCGATGGTGGTCATCATGTTGGCGAGGACCGACGGGCTGCCCGGCCCCGTCAGGGTGAAGAGGTTCGGGTAGCCGTGCACCATGAAGCCGAGGTACGAGTGGGGGCCCTCCGCCCACTCGTCGCGCAGCCGCCGGCCGTCCCCGCCCTCGATGTCGACGGCGGCGAGCGCCCCGGTCATCCCGTCGAAGCCCGTCGCGAAGACGATCACGTCGAAGGCCCACGCGCGGCCCTTGGCGATCAGCCCGTCCTCGGTGATGCGCTCGATCGGGTCGTCCTTGATGTCGACGAGCTCGACGTTCGGGCGGTTGAAGGTCTCGTAGTAGCCGTGGTCGACGCAGAGGCGCTTGGTGCCGAGCGGGTGGTCCTTCGGGCAGAGGAGCTCGGCCGTCTCGGGGTCCTCGACGATCGCCCTGATCCTGCGGTGCACGAAGTCGACGGCGATCGCGTTGGCCGCGGGGTCCGAGGTCATGTCGGAGAACGCGCTGAGGAACGAGAACGAGCCCTCGTGCCAGCGCCGCTCGAGCTCGGCCTCGCGCTCCTCCGGCGTGAGGTCCATGGCCCGGCCGGGGGCGAGCGGCCAGATGTCGCCCGTCGCCCCGGTGCGGGCGAGCGCGCGGGTCTCGGGGTAGCGGGCCTTGCGGTCGGCCTCCTGCTCGGGGCTGACCGGGGCGTTCCAGGCGGGGATCGAGAAGTTCGCGGTGCGCTGGAAGACCGTCAGGTGCGCGGCCTGCCTGGCGATCTCGGGGATCGCCCCGATCGCCGAGGAGCCCGTGCCGATCACCGCCACCCGCTGGCCCGTCAGGTCGACGCCCTCCTCCGGCCAGAACGCCGTGTGGTGCCACGTGCCCCGGAAGTCGTCGAGGCCCTCGAAGGCGACCACGTTCGGCACGGACAGGCAGCCCGTGGCCATCACCAGGAAGCGCGCGGTGCGGGGGCCGCGCGAGGTCTCGACCTGCCAGGCCTCCGCGTCGGCGTCCCAGGCGGCGCGCGTCACCTCGGTCTCGAGGGTGATGTCGCGCATGAGGTCGTGGCGCTCGGCGACGTGGCGGATGTAGCGCAGGATCTCGGCCTGGGTCGAGTAGCGGTCAGGCCACGACCACTCCTGCTCGAGCTCCGCGTCCCACGAGTACGAGAAGGTCATGCTCTCGACGTCGCAGCGCAGGCCCGGGTAGCGGTTCCACCACCAGGTGCCGCCGATCGACGGCGCCTTGTCGACGACCTCGACGTCGAGCCCCCGCCGGCGCAGCATCCAGAGCAGGTACAGCCCCGAGAAGCCGGCGCCCACGACGAGGACGTCGCGGGTGCGCTCCTCGTTCGCGGCCACCGTCACGCCTCCCGCGCGAGCAGCTCGCGCAGGTTGGCCTCGACCTGGGGCAGGTAGCCCGGGTCCGTGGCGATCAGGCCCATGTGGCCGTCGAGCGAGTCGATCAGGCGCAGCTCGCCCCGCGGCACGAGCGCGACCTCGGCCTCCACGTCGCGCGGCGGGAAGAACATGTCCTCGGAGATCGGCATCGCGTAGACGATCGCCTCGATCCGGCCGAGCGCGGCGGCGAGGTCGCCGCCCGTGTTCAGGGCCACGTCGGCGCGCTGCCACTTCCAGGCCATGGCCAGCAGCGAGTTGGGGTCGAGGACCTCGTGGTAGCCGTGCGTGAAGTCGCGCGTGAAGTCCTCGAACGTCTCGAAGTCGCCCGTGCGCCGCCAGAGCTCCTGCTTGTACCACTCGGTCGACCAGCCCATGACGGCCGCGATCCGCCCGTGCATGCGCAGGCCCTCGGCGACGTCGAGGTGGGAGGCGTAGGCGCCGCCCCGCCAGCCCGGGTCCGCCGTCAGGGCGTCCATCAGGGTCTGGGTGTAGAGGAAGTCGTGGTGGGTGTTCTGCGCGGTGCCGGCGATCGGGGCCGCGCGCCGGACGCGGTCGGGGTAGCGGACCGCCCACTCCCAGGTCTGCTGGGCGCCCATCGAGCCGCCCACCACCAGCGCGAGCTCCTCGACCCCGAAGCGCTCACGCAGGAGCCGCTCCTGGGCGCGCACGTCGTCGGCGATCCGCACCTTCGGGAACGCCGGCCCGGCGTGCGGGCCCGTCACGTTGTGCGGGGAGGAGGAGAGGCCGTTGCCGATCTGGTTGGCCACCACGATGAACCAGTCGGCCGGGTCGAGCGCGCGGCCCGGCCCGATGTAGACCTGCTCCATGATCTGGTGCGTGCCCGAGTACCAGGTGGGCACGAGGATGCAGTTGTCCTTCGCGGCGTTCAGCGCGCCGTGCGTCGAGATGGCGAGCTCGAGGTCGGGGATCACGCCGCCCTCCTCGAGCTCGAAGTCGCCGAGGCCGACCAGCTCGTACGGCCCGTGGAACTCCTCGGTGTAGAACGGGTTCGCGATCGCCATCGCGCGAAACCTCCTCTCGTCAGGTGATTCTAGGCGCGTCGCGCGTGCGCGCAAGGACGCGGGCTGTGCGGGGTCGCGCGCACCGCGCGCGCGTCCGTGTCATTCCGGAAGCAGCGCCCGGCCCGCGGCGGTGCCAGGATCGGTGCATGTCCGAGACCCCGCTGCCCCGCGCCGGTGCCGCGGCCCGGCTCGCCGCCATCCCCGCTCCCGATGCACCGATCTATGCACCGATACTCGGTGCATGCTACGGTGCGTGCATGCGCCGGGCCTACGCCAACCGCACCGACCTCGTGGACGAGATGCTCGAGCTCGCGCCCGCGGCGCTCGGCCTCGATGCGGACGCCTCGACGCCCGCGCGGATCGAGGCCTGGCTCGCGTACGCCCGCGCCGCGTTCGAGGAGGAGCGCCGGGTCCGCGCCTACGCCGAGCTCGCCGACCTCGAGGCGGAGCGGGTGGCGGCCGTGCGCGCCGCGGCGGTGAGCGCGGCCGAAGACGGGATCCTGTGATGCCGCGCCGCGGGGGGCTGCACCCGCTCGCGCTGCACCGGGGCGATGGCACGCGCGTGCGCACCGGGGCGACCCACGTCGTCGTGGTCAGCGAGGACGCCTGGAACCGGGCGATGAGCACGGCGATCTGCGTGCCCGTCTACCCGGGACCGCCGACCGTCGCCCTCTTCCACGTCGGGCTCGGCGACCTCGGGCACGCCGACGCCTCGCGGGCCCTGTCCCTCCCGCACGACGCGCTCGGCGACGTGCTCGACGAGCTGGAGCGCGCGTCCCTCGACGACGTCGCCCGGTCCGTCGCCGCGTACCTCGACCTCGACGCCCTCGCGCAGCGCCGGACGCGCCGACCGGTGCCGATGCCGGCGGACCCGCCGGCTGCCCGGCAGAAGGGCATCCACTGGGCCGATCTCGGCCTCGACGAGCGCAAGCGCGTGCTCGTGCTGAGCCCCGACGAGCGCAACGCCGTCGCGCCGTACGTGTCCGCCCTCTACGTCACGTCTCGAGACAAGCGCAACCGGCGCGCCTGGCAGGTCCCGGCGGCGGGCGGCTGGGTCATCACGGGCGACCTCCTCCTGCAGCCGCAGCGCGCGCTCGAGCACCGGCGGCGGCCGACGCCGGCCCGGGCCACGGCCGACGAGATGGCCGAGGTCGCGGTGGGCGTGCACGGCGTCCTGCGCGCGTAGCGGCCGGTGTGCCCGGTCCGGCGGCGCGCACGCACGGACGCCTACGCGTGCGGCGTGCTGGCGGGCAGGTCGCGGGTGAAGCGGATGTCGTCGCGGTAGCCCGGGTCAGGCGGGTGGTCGTGCAGACACGCGTCCGAACCCCTAGTCCCCGTGCACGAGGTCGGCCGCCTCGCGCTCGAGGTCGCCCTCGTGGATGTAGCGCTCGCGCGGGTCGAAGAGCTCGCGGCCGGCCAGGTAG
>JBEGMS010000312.1:0-4711 GCA_041182985.1 Actinomycetota bacterium | reverse complement strand
CGGTGCCGCGGCGTCCGCCGTCGGACATCCCGCGATCCCGCATGGCTGCGCGGATGACGGGTGGGAAGGAGATCGGCAGGGGACCGCGAACTGGCGCCCTATGACTCCCACCGCCACTGCTCCGGCCCTGTCGCCCTCCGAGGCGGCGCAGCGCCTCCGGGTCGCGCCGAGCGCAGCGCGTCCGGCGCACGTCATATCGATGGCCAACCAGAAGGGCGGCGTCGCCAAGACGACGTCGACCGTTAACCTCTCCGCGGCCCTCAAGGAGCAGGGCAAGCGGGTGCTGGCCATCGACCTCGACCCGCAGTCGAACCTGACGATGAGCTTCGGGATCAACCCGGAGACGCTCGAGCGGTCCATGTTCGACGTGCTCGTCCACCGCGAGCCGATCGTGAACATCATCCACCAGCGCGAGGTCGACGTCGCCGCCGCCTCGATCGACCTCGCCGGCGCGGAACTCGCGCTGGCCTCGGCGATCGGCCGCGAGCGCACGCTCGAGAAGGCGATCGCGGCGGTCCGGATGGACTACGACTACATCCTGATCGACACGCCGCCCTCGCTCGGCCTCCTGACGATCAACGCGTTCACGGCCTCGAACGGCGTGATCGTGCCCGTCCAGTGCGAGTACCTCTCGCTGCGCGGCCTCGTCCAGCTCGAGTCGACGCTGCAGATGATCCGCGAGAACCTCAACGGCGAGGTCCGGATCGAGGGGATCCTGCCGACGATGGTCGACAAGCGCACCGTGCACGCGCGCGAGGCGATCGACCTCCTGACCGAGAACTTCGGCGACATCGTGTTCAAGACCCGGATCCGCAAGTCGGTCAAGCTCGCCGAGGCCCCGGTCCGGGGTGGCTCCGTGCTTTCCTACCAGCCAGACGGTCCCGGCGCGATGTCCTACCGCGCCCTGGCCGAGGAGGTCCTCAGCCGTGACGAATAAGCGCGCCAGCATGCACGACGGCCCCCTTGCCGATCTGTTCCGCGCCACGGACGCGTCTCGCGAGGCCGACGTCCACCGCGATCCCAGCCCGACCTCCGACGAGACGCGCATGATGGAGCCGCCGGTGCAGGCCGCACCCGACCCGGTCGACGCGCCCGTCACGACGCCGCACATCCAGCCCGTGCCCGACCCCGTCGACGAGCCGGAGGACCGCCCCGCCGTCGCGTTCGCGCGCGGCGACGTCAAGGGCTCGCCCCTGGCGCGCGAGGTGTCCGGCAACGCCTACCTGGCCGTGATCCGGGTGGTCGGCGTCGGCGGCGCCGGCGTCAACGCGGTGGACCGCATGATCGATGCGGGCATCCGCGGCGTCGAGTTCATCGCCGTCAACACCGACGCCCAGCAGCTGACCGCGTCGGAGGCCCCGACCCGCATCCACATCGGCGACGCCCTCACGAAGGGCCTCGGCGCCGGCGCGCGTCCCGAGATCGGGCGCGAGGCGGCCGAGGAGTCCGAGGAGGCGATCCGGGACGCCCTGCGCGGCTCGGACCTCGTCTTCATCGCGGCCGGCGAGGGCGGCGGCACCGGCACGGGCGCCGCGCCCGTGGTGGCCCGCATCGCCCGCGACATGGGCGCACTGACGATCGGCATCGTGACCACGCCGTTCCGCTTCGAGGGCGCGCAGCGGCGCGCCCAGGCGGACGCCGGCATGGAGGTCCTCCAGGCCAACGTCGACACGCTGATCGCGATCCCGAACGACCGCCTCCTGCAGGTGCTGGAGCGCGGCGTCTCGATGGTCGACGCGTTCGGCGTCGCCGACGACGTGCTGCGCCAGGGCGTGCAGGGCGTCTGCGACCTGATCACGACGCCCGGCCTGATCAACCTCGACTTCGCCGACGTGCGCACCGTGATGCGCGACGCCGGCACGGCGCTGATGGGCATCGGCATGGCGAGCGGCTCGAACCGCGCCCGCGAGGCCGCCCTGCGCGCCGTCGAGTCGCCGCTGATCGGCCACCAGATCCGCGGCGCCACGGGCATCCTGCTGAGCGTCGCGGGCGGCCCCGACCTCTCGCTGCACGACACGATGGAGATCGCGGAGGTCATCCGCGAGGCCGCCGACGAGTCGTGCAACGTGATCTTCGGCGCCACCGTCGACGAGAACCTCGGCGACCAGGTCTGGGTGACCGTGATCGCCACGGGCTTCGACCGCCCGGCCGGCTCGCGCCCGCTCGAGGCGTCGATGACGGGCGGCGCGTCGATGATCCCGGAGTTCAACGTCTCGGCCGCCGAGCCCGACAAGGGCGACGGCGGGCTGGACGTGCCCGACTTCCTCAAGTAGCGGGCGTTACTCCTCGAGCCCGAGCTCGGCCGCCAGCTCCTCCGGCGTCCGCACGCGCCCGTTGCGCCGCGCGCGCTCCTGCGTCTCGCGGGTGAGCACGAGGCCGCGGTGGATCTCGCCGAGCAGCTCGGTCACGACCTGCACGCGGCGGGTCTCGTCCCGGTCCTCGAGCAGCGACTGCTTGACGTCGTGGCTGAGGTCGACGCGGGCGGCGAGGGCGTAGGCGAGGCCGGGGCCCGCGTCCGGCGCCTCGGGGGCCGAGCCCGGCAGCTCCTCGGCGAGCGCGAGGTAGGCGGCGATCGCCTGCTGCTGCGCGTCGGCCGGGGCCTCGGCGGGCTCGTCGACGAGGGCGGTGACGATCGCGGAGCGGTAGGAGTGCTCGTCGTGCACCTCGTCCACGCGGATCGCCTCGACGCCCATCACGACGATGTTGGAGCGGCCGTCCGGGAAGCGCTCGAGGACCTCGTCGACGCGGGCGGTGCAGCCGATGTCGCGCATCCCGTCCTCGTCGGAGTAGATCAGGCCGAACGGGATCTCCTCCTCGAGGCAGCGCTCGAGCATGTCCTGGTAGCGGGGCTCGAAGATGTGCAGCGGCAGCGGCTCGCCGGGGACGAGCACCAGCTCCAGCGGGAAGATCGGGATGTCCATGCCCACGCCCGTAGCGTAGGCCATCGCTACGGTACGGCCATGAGCGCCCTGCCCGCCGACCCCGCCGCGCTGGCCGAGCTCGTCCGCGCCGGCGATCGCCGCGCGATCGCCCGGGCGATCTCGCGGATCGAGGACGAGGATCCCGTCGCCGAGGAGCTCGTCGCCGCGCTCTGGCCGCACGTCGGCCGGGCGCGCGTGATCGGCGTCACGGGCCCGCCGGGCGTCGGCAAGTCGACCCTGGTGGGTGCGCTCGTGTCGGAGGTCCGCCGGCGCGGGGATACCGTCGGCGTCGTCGCCGTCGACCCATCGAGCCCCTTCACGCAGGGCGCCGTCCTCGGCGATCGCGTCCGCCTCGTCGAGCACGACACGGATGACGGGGTGTTCTTCCGGTCGATGGGCAGCCGCGGCCGCCTCGGCGGCGTCGCGGAGGCGACGGCGCTCGCCGTCGCGGTCCTCGACTGCGCCGGATTCGATGTCGTCCTGGTGGAGACCGTGGGGGCCGGCCAGTCCGACATCCGCGTCGCCGACCTCGTCGACGTCGTCGTGCTGGCGCTCCAGCCGGGCAGCGGCGACAGCGTGCAGGCCATCAAGGCCGGCGTGATGGAGATCCCCGACGTGGTCGCCCTGACGAAGAGCGACCTGCCGGGCGTCGACGCCTTCCGCGGCGAGCTGCGCCTGGCCCTCGGCATCGACCCCGACCGCGCGCCCCTGCTCGTGGAGGTCTCCGTCCCGAACGGCACCGGCGTGTCCGAGGTGCTCGACGCCGCCGAGCGCGTCCGGGCGGGGCTCGGCGACGACGGCGTGCGCGAGCGCCGCAGAGCCGGGCGCCTCAACGAGGCGGTCCAGACCGCGGCCGCGCGCGCCGCGGCGCGCGCCGATCGCGTCCTGCGCTCCGACCCCGAGGTCGTTGCCGCGGCCGAGCGGCTCGAGCGCGGCGAGCTCGACCCGCTCGCGCTGGTGCGGCTGATCGAGGCGCGCAGCGGGGAGGCGCCGTGATCGACCTCGACCGCATCCGCACCGCGGCTGAGCGCATCCGCGGCGTCGCCTTCGACACGCCGCTCCTGCACTCGCGGCACCTGTCGGACCTGACGGGCGCCGACGTCTGGCTCAAGGCCGAGAACCTCCAGCGCACCGGCTCCTTCAAGATCCGCGGCGCCACCAATCGCGTCCAGCAGCTCGACGCCGACGAGCGGGCGCGCGGCGTGATCGCGGCCAGCGCCGGCAACCACGCCCAGGGCCTGGCCCTGGCCGCCCAGAGCCTGGGCGTGCCGGCCACGATCTGCATGCCGATCGACGCCTCCCTGACCAAGGTCGAGGCGACGCGCGGCTACGGCGCCCGCATCGAGCTCGAGGGGGTCGCCTTCGACGACGCCCTCGCGCACGCGCTCGCCATCTGCGAGCGGGAGGGGTCGGTGTTCGTGTCGCCGTTCGACGATCCCGACGTGATCGCGGGTCAGGGCACGGTCGGCCTCGAGATCATGGAGCGGATGCCCGACGCCGATCTCGTGGTCGTGCCGTGCGGCGGCGGCGGCCTGATCGCCGGGGTGGCGGCCGCCGTCCACGCGCTGCGTCCCGCGACGCGCATCGTGGGCGTCCAGGCCGAGGCCTGCGCGCCGTTCGTGCGCGCCCTCGAGACCGGCGTGATCGAGTCGGCGGCGTCCGCGGGCACCATCGCCGACGGCATCGCGGTCAAGCGCCCGGGCGAGAACACGTTCCCGATCGTGCGGGACCGCGTCGAGCGCGTCGTGACCGTCGACGACGAGCAGATCGCCGCCGCGATGACGCTGCTC
>JBEGMS010000311.1:0-3643 GCA_041182985.1 Actinomycetota bacterium | reverse complement strand
GGAGCCGCCCAAGTACGTCGTCACCGGCCGCCCCGTCGATCCGGCGTTCGCCACCGCGGACCGCGCGGCGGCCCGCACGGCGCTCGGCGTCGCCGCCGACGAGCGCCTCGTCGTCTGCTTCGGCGGTTCGCTCGGCGCCGGCCCGCTCAACGACGCCCTGCGCGGCGCCTATCCCGAGGGGCCGCCGCCGGGCATGCGGATCCTCCTCGTCACGGGCCGCGGCAAGGGCCGTGCCGGCGCGTGCCCGGAGCGCTTCGCTGAGATCGAGTTCTCCGACCGGATGCCCGAGCTCCTCGCCGCGGCCGACCTCGTCGTCGCCCGGGCCGGCGGCTCGGTCGCGGAGGTCGCGGCCGCGGGTCGCGCCGCCATTCTCGTGCCCTGGGCGGGCGCCGCCGACGACCACCAGTCGCTCAACGCCGCGCCCTTCCGGGCCATGGGGGCCGCCGTGGTGATCGGGGACGCGGAGCTGACGGCCGACCGGCTGCGCGACGAGATCGGCGCGATCCTCGCCGACGACGACCGGCGCCACGGCATGGAGGCGGCGATGCGCGGGCTGGCACGCCCCGACGCCGCCCGCGAGATGGCCGCGATCCTGCTCGCCCTGGCCCGGCGGGAGGTGTCGTGACGACGCACCTCGTCGGGGTCGGCGGGGCCGGGATGAGCGCGATCGCGCGCGTCCTCGCCCAGCGCGGCGAGACCGTGACCGGCTGCGACCGCGAGGGCGGGCCGCTCGTGCGGCGGCTCGGCCAGGAGGGCATCGCCTGTGCGATCGGCCACGACGCGGCCCATGTGGATGGCTGCGACCGCGTGATCGCATCGGGGGCGATCCCCGAGGACGCGCCCGAGCTCGTGCGCGCCCGCGAGCTCGGGATCCCGGTCCAGCACCGCGCGGAGGCGCTCGCCGCCATCCTCGCCGACCACGACCGCCGGGTCGTCGTGACCGGCGCGCACGGCAAGACCACGACGACGTCGATGCTGGCCTACGCGGCCGAGCGGCTCGGTCTCGACCCGACCTTCCTGGTCGGGGGCGAGGTTCGCGACCTCGGCACGAACGCCCGCGGCGGGGCGAGCGGCCTCGCGATCGCCGAGGGCGACGAGTCCGACCGCTCGGTGCGGATGCTCCCCGCTGACGTGGCCGTCGTCCTCAACGTCGATCTCGACCATCTCGACCACTACGACTCCGTGGCCGATGTCACGGCCCTGCTCGCCGACTGGGTCGCCGATCTTCCCGCCGACGGGCTGCTCCTGCTCGGCGACGGGGTCGACATGGCCGCGCCGTGCCCGGTCGGGCGATTCGGCGTCGGGCCCGGGGAGGGGCTGCGCGCGCTCGACCCCGTCCCCGACGGCACGGGTCTCGCCTTCGCGCCGTCGCGCGGCCCCGCCCGCGTGCGGCTCGCCGTGCCCGGCGCCCACAACGCCGGCAACGCCTGCGCCGCGGCGCTCGCGCTCGAGCGCCTCGGCGTCGGCCTCGACGACGCCTTCGCCGTGCTCGAGGGGTTCTCGGGGGCGGGCCGGCGCTTCGAGGTGCTCGGCACCGCCTACGGCTACACCGTGGTCGACGACTACGCCCACCACCCGGCCGAGCTGCGCGCTGCGATCGGCGCCGCCCGCGGCCGCGAGCCCAAGCGACTGGTGGTGCTGTTCCAGCCGCACATGCCGTGGCGCACGGTCGCCTTCGCCGAGGAGTTCGCCGACGCCCTGCGCGCCGCTGACCGCGTCGTCGTGTTGGAGACGTACGTCGCCCGCGGCCGCCCCGACCCCGAGGCGAGCGCGCGACGGATCGTCGAGCTGCTCGGCGGTGACGCGCGCTTCGTCGGGGACGACCGCTCCGCGGTCGACGTCCTGCGCGGCATGGCCCGCAGCGGCGACCTCGTTCTCTGCTGCGGCGCAGGCCCGGTCGACCGGATCGCCCGGGAGGTGCTCGAGTGAGCGCGCTCCCCGCGGGCGTCGCGGCCGACGTGCCGCTCAGCCGCCACACCACGATCGGCACGGGCGGCCCGGCCCGCTACCTCGGCCTGCCCGGCGACGAGGCGGCGCTGGCGGCGATGCTGGCCTGGGCGCGCGACGAGGGGCTCGCGCTCGCCGTGATCGGCCTCGGCTCGAACCTGCTGCCCGCGGACAGCGGGTTCGACGGCCTCGTGCTGCGCCTCGAGGGGGATCTGGCCCGGATCGACATCGCCGGCGAGGAGGCGCGTCTCGGCGGCGGGGCCGCGCTCGCGGCCGTGGTGCGCAAGGTGGGGGACGCGGGCCTCGCGGGCTTCGAGTTCGCCTGCGCGATCCCGGGCACCCTGGGCGGCGCGGTGCGCATGAATGCCGGCGCGTACGGGAGCGAGATCGCGGACGTCCTGGTCGAGGCGACGGTCGTCTCGGCGGACGGCGTCCGCGTCTGCGATGCGGCGGGGCTCGGGCTGTCCTACCGCCACTCGGATCTCGTACCCGGCGAGGTGGTCAGCGGGGCCGTGATCCGCCTCGCGAAGGACGACCGCAACGCGATCCGCGAGCGCGTCCAGGCGATGCAGGACCGCCGCAGTGCGGTCCAGCCGCGCAAGGCCCGCACGTTCGGGAGCGTCTTCAAGAACCCGGGCGGCGACATGACGAGCGGCCAGATCCTGGAGGCCTGCGGGATGAAGGGGCACCAGATCGGCGGGGCCCGGATCTCCCCGAAGCACGCCAACTTCATCGAGAACACCGGCGCTGCGTCCTCGGCCGACGTCGTCGCGCTGATGGTGGAGGCGCGGCGGCGCGCGAGGCAGCAGTTCGGGGTCGTCCTGGAGCACGAGGTCCAGCTGCTCGGGGACATCGCGATCCCCGCTCCGTGAGCCGGATCACCGGCGACGCGCGCCGCTGAGCCAGGCGCATTAGGTTCGGGCGTCGAGCGATGGCCACCATGCCCGTCTCCGCACCGCCGCGCCGGCCCTCCGCGGACGCGATCCGCGACGTCTGCGCGCGGCCGGGCGCGCTGCTCCTGCTCGGGGCAGCGGTGCCGGACGCCGCCGCCCCGACGGCGGAGGCGCGCCGCCGCGCGATCGCCGACGGCGTCGTCCGCGCGCTCGAGCTGGCCGAGGCCCTGGCGCGCGGGGCGGAGGCGTCAGAGCGCGACCGCGTCCTGCTCGAGGAGGCGGAGCGTCGCCTCTGGCAGCCCGTCGACCGCGACCTCGCCCGGGTCCTCGCGCGCACCGGTCCCGATGGCCTGCACGCCTACCTGCTCGTCGAGGGCGCCGTCCGCCGCGAGGCGTGGCGCGCCGACGCCCTTCGCCGACGCGCGCCCCGCCACGAGCGTCTTACGGCCGAGGTCGCGGCCCGGACCGAGCGCGACCCCGTCGACCTCGTCCGCTTTCGCCGCGACGTCGAGCGCGTCGCGCAGGCGACCGCCGAGCGCACGGGGCTGCCCGACGAGATCGCGATCGGCCTCGTCGCGGGGGAGCTCAGCTACGTCGAGGCCGCGCGACGCACGGGTCGCTCCCCGAACGCGCTGTGGATGGCGATCAGCCGCCTGCGCTCCGAGTGGCGCGGTGTGGCCGAGCGCGGCCGCGAGGCCGGCCTCGGCGGCGGCGTCCTCGTGGGCGCGGCCGACCGCACGGACGGCCTCGTCCGCCGCGCGGTGCGCTGGCGCCTCGTCGGGGGCCTGGCCGCCGTCGTGCTG
>JBEGMS010000310.1:0-4340 GCA_041182985.1 Actinomycetota bacterium | reverse complement strand
GCCATCCACCTCGCGGTGCAGATGACGACATCGGCCGTCCAGCGGATCACCCCGACCGGCACCCCGGAGGAGCAGGCCGCGCAGCTGCGCGCCGCGATCACCGTGATCTACCCCGAGTGCGTCGCCCTGGTGCGCGAGGCGCGCCAGGGGCTGAAGTAGCGCTGCGCTTGCCGGAATCGGACAACGCGGAGACCGGTCGCCCCGTGCCACGATCCGACGCGATGCGCTCCGCCGCGATCGACTCCCGCTGCTCGGCCACCGCCAGCCGTGCCGACGCGTCCGCGTCGCACCCGACCTGCGAGGATGCACCGGCATGAGCGCGCACGACATCCTCTGGATCGCCCTGCCGGTCGTCGTGATCACTGCGCTCGTGCTCGACCTGTTCGTCTTCCACAAGGCGAACGAGCCCATCCCCACCCGCGACGCGTTCGTGTGGACTGGCATCTGGGCCAGCCTCGGCCTGCTGTTCGGGGTGGCGATCTGGATCATGCTCGGCCCGACGGTGGGCACGGAGTTCTTCACCGGCTACCTGATCGAGTACAGCCTGTCCGTCGACAACGTCGCCGTCTTCGCGATCCTCTTCGCCGCCCTCGCCGTGCCACCGGAGCTGCGCTACCGGGCGCTGTTCTGGGGCGTGATCATCGCCATCCTCCTGCGCGGCATCCTGATCGCGATCGGCGGGGCGCTGCTCGAGGCCTTCTGGTGGATGCCGTTCGTCTTCGGCGTGTTCCTGATCATCACGGGCATCCGGATGGCCCGCCACACGGACACCACCGAGCATCCCGAGGACAGCCGCATCCTGATCATCCTGCGCCGCATCTTCCCCGTCACCGAGGGCTACCACGGGCAGGCGATGTCGGTGGTCCAGGACGGCAAGCGCTACGCGACGCCGCTCCTGATCGCCCTGCTCGCGCTCGCCTTCTTCGATCTGATGTTCGCGGTCGACTCGGTGCCCGCCATCTACGCCGTCACGAAGGACCCCTTCATCGTCCTCGCGGCGAACGCCTTCGCGCTGCTCGGGCTGCGCACCCTCTACTTCGCGATCGCCACGTCGCTCGAGCGCTTCGTCTACCTGCAGCCCACGCTGGCGATCGTGCTCGGCTGGGTCGGCTTCAAGATGATCATCAGCCACTGGTTCCACATGCCGGCGCCGATCAGCCTCGCCGTCGTGCTCCTGATCCTCGGCATCGGGATCATCGCCTCGGTGCGCAAGAACCGGAAGACGGACGCCGCCCCCGGCCACTGAGGCCGGGCTATTCCGCGCGTCGCTCGGGGGCCTCGATCGTGAGGCGCGGGAGGATGCGGTCGAGCCAGCGCGGGATCCACCAGGCGCGCCCGTCCAGGAGGTGCATCAGCGCGGGGACCAGGGTGAGGCGCACGACGAACGCGTCGAGCGCGATCGCCAGCCCGAGCGCCAGCCCGAACTCCTTGATCGTGCGGTCGACGCCCGTCAGGAAGGCGAAGAAGACGACGCTCATGATGATCGCGGCCGCGACGATGACGCGTCCGATCGCGGCGACGCCGTCCGTGATCGCGAGCCGCGGCGCGTCCCCGCCGACGAAGGCCTCGCGGATGCGGCTGACGAGGAAGACCTCGTAGTCCATGGACAGGCCGAAGACGAGCGCGAACACGATCACGGGCAGGAACGACTCGATCGGCCCCGTGCGGTCGAGGCCGATCAGCCCCATCCCGTAGCCCTCCTGGAAGACGAGGGTGAGGATGCCGAAGCTCGCAGCGCAGGAGAGGATCGTGGTCAGCGCGGCCTTGATCGCGATCACCACGCTGCGGAAGGCCATCGTCAGGATCAGGAACGTGATGCCGACCACGAACAGCAGGAACCACGGGATCCGCGAGAAGATGCGGGCGGAGATGTCCTCGAAGGCCGCGGTGGCGCCGCCGACGTAGGCGACGGCGCCGGTGCCCGCGAGCGCCGTCGGGATCGTGTCGGACCGCAGCCGCTCGACGAGCTCGGCCGTCGCCTTGTCCTGCGGGGCGCTCGTGGCGTAGGCGGTCACGATCGCCGTGTCGCCCGCCTCGTTGGGGATTGGCGGGGTCGCGAAGGCCACGCCCTCGGCGCCGGCGACCGCCTGCTGCACCTTGTCCGCGGCGCCCATGTCGCCCTTCGTGTCGATGGCGATCAGGAGGGGCCCGTTGAAGCCGGCTCCGAAGCCCTCGGCCAGCCAGTCGTACGCGATGCGCTGGGTCGTGGTCTTGGGCGCCGACCCGGCGTCGGCGGCCCCGAGCTGGATGCCGAGGACGGGCAGCGCGGCCAGCAGCATGACGCCGAGCGGCAGGAGCAGGAACAGCCGGGGGCGCCGCGTGACGAGCCGGCCCCAGCGGGCCACGGCCGTCCCCTTCTGGGCCTCGAGCGTGTCGTCGGGGACCTTCACGAAGGGCAGCTTGAGGCGGTCGACGCGATGGCCGAGCAGCGCCAGCACCGCGGGCAGCAGCGTGACCGCGACGGCGACGGAGGTGAGCACCGTCAGGGACGCGCCGATGCCCATCTTGGTGATGAAGTCGAGGCCCACCGTGGCGAGCCCGACGATCGAGATCGCCACCGTGGTGCCGGCGAAGATCACCGCGCGCCCGGCGGTCGAGGCGGCGAGCGCGGCGGCCTCCTTCGGCGAGGCCCCCTCGTGCAGGGCCTGGCGGAAGCGCGTGACGATGAACAGCGAGTAGTCGATGCCGACGCCGAGCCCGATCATCGTGGCGAGGATCGGCGTGATGGTGTTGAAGTCGGTGAAGCCGGCGGCGAGGGTGAGGATCGCGATGCCCAGGCCGACGGCGAGGAGCGCGAGGAAGATCGGCAGGAAGGCGGCCACCACCGTCCCGAAGACGATCAGCAGCACGATCACGGCGGCGAGGAGGCCGAGCGCCTCCGAGGCGCCCTGCTCCGGCGGCTCCTGCACGGCGTTGCCCGTGAACGCGACCTGGACGGGGCTGCCGTCGACGGCGGCGCGCACGTCCTCCTTGAAGGCGTCGATCGTGCCGGCGGGCAGGGTCCAGCCCTGCTGGTCGAACTGCACGTCCGCGTAGGCCACGGTGCCATCCTCGGAGACCTGCCCGCTCTCGCCCGTGAACGGATCGCCGGTCGCGACGATGTGCTCCGTCCCGGCTGCGGCCTTCAGGGCCGCGGCAATGGCTGCCTTGGCGTCGGCCGCGCCCAGCCCGTCCTCGGCGCGGAAGACGATCGTGGCCGAGTCGCCCGCGCGCGCCGGGAAGCGCTCCTCGAGCAGGTCGCCCGCACGCTGCGCGTCCGAGTCCGGGATCGAGAAGTTGTTCTTGAGCTCGCCGCCGAGGGTCTGCGCCCCGACGATGATCGCGGCGATGATCAGGACCCAGGCGCCGATGGCCCGCCAGGGGTGACGGGCGATCGCGCCGGTCAGGGCGCTGAGGGCGCCACGGGAGGGGGAAGCGGGGCTGGACTGCATGCGTTCGGCGCGGGCGCTCCCCGAGATGCGGTGAGAGCGCTCCGGAAGGGTGACCGATCGGCCCCCCGCTCGGCGGCGGTTGAGGGGCTGGCCCCACCCGGCAGGTGCGGTAGCGTGCCGACGTGGCCCGTCGCCCCCGCATCGGCATCACACTGGAGCTCGACGATCCGCTCCTCCTCCAGGTGGAGCGCAACATGCGCGAGCCGCTCGTCGAGGCGGGCGCGATCGTGATCGCACTGCCGCGCGACACGCCGGCCGACGCCGTGCCCGAGCTGATCGCGGACCTGGACGGCGTGCTCCTGTCGGGCGGCGAGGACGTCGACCCCGCCCACTACGGCGAGGAGCGCCACCCGACCGTCAACACGGTCAACCCCGAGCACGACGCGTTCGAGCTCGCGCTCGCCCGCGCCGCGCTCGAGGAGGGGGTGCCGATCCTCGGCATCTGCCGGGGCAGCCAGGTCCTGGCCGTCGCCGACGGCGGCGCACTCGTGCAGGACGTGCCCTCGCAGGTCGAGGGGTCCGGCACCCACATGGTCGACTGGAAGACCCTCGCGGACGCCGAGCCCGGCGACCACTGGCACACCATGACCGTGGAGCCCGGCAGCCGCCTCGCCGCCTGGGTCGGCGACGGCGAGCCGCTGATCAACACCTTCCACCACCAGGCGGTGGCCCGCACCGGCGAGCGCCTGCGCCCCGTGGCCTTCGCGGATGACGGCGTGGTCGAGGCCACCGAGAGCGCCCCCGACGCGCCGTTCGCCGTCGGCCTGCAGTGGCACAACGAGTTCATGTGGCGACGCGACGGCCGCTGGCTCGGGCCGTTCCGGGATCTCGTGGCGGCGGCAAGCGACCGCGCGCTGACCCGGACCACGCGGCGCGACTAGCCGGTGACCGCCTCCGCCGGCCCGTTCG
>JBEGMS010000309.1:0-2525 GCA_041182985.1 Actinomycetota bacterium | reverse complement strand
GCTCGAGGCGATCGCGCAGCACCGGGCCCATCCGCGCGATCGCCTCGAGCAGGGGGCCGATGCGCAGCTCCTCGTCGCGGGCGGGGACGAGGATCGTGAGGGCGCCGGCCGGGCCGGGGTCACCGGGGGCGAGCGGCGCGACGCGGTCGCGGCCGCGGCTGAGGCGGGCGAGGACCACGAGGCCGGCGACGGCCTGCAGCGCGGCGAGCGCGTAGAGGAGGATCATCGGGCGGCGGCGAGCAGCGGGGCGAGCGGGTCCGCGCCGTCCCAGGTGCCTTCGCTCGCGGTCGGGCGGAAGCGGGCGAACAGCTCCTCCGCGTACCAGTCCTCCTCGGCGCGGCGGCGCATCGCCTCGCGGTGGGCGGCGGTGCCGTACGCGAACTCCTTCATCGCGTCCAGGGAGGTCCAGACCGACAGCGTGCCCTGGCGGCCGAGCGGTGACTCGCCGAAGCCGATGCTGGTCACGAGGCCCTCGGCGCGGGCGAGGTCGAGGTCGATCGGGGGGACCGCGCCGTAGAAGCGGCGGGTCCGTCGCGCGCGCAGGGTGGCGCGGGTGATGACGGCGTAGGGGCCGTCGCCCGGCGGGGGCTCCTGCGCGGGGAACGGGTTGGAGCCGCCCCAGCGGCCGGCGGACTTGACGGGCACCATCCGCACCGTCCAGACCTCGGAGGCGTGCTCGCGCCAGCGCTCCGCGATCGGCGAGTCGGCGAGGAAGCGGTCGAGGTCGGCCTCGTCGTCCCAGGCCGCCACGAGGCCCCAGCGCAGGAGGTCCGGCTTCCAGGCGAAGGACCGCCCCTGCGCCGTGCCGACGAGGCGCTTGAAGCGCAGGCCGGGCACCTCGGCGAGGTCGGGGCGGTCGAGCCCCATCCGGCCGAACGCCCAGCGCAGCTCCTCGCGGGGGTAGGTGACGAGGGAGACGGACGCGATCATCGCGATCAGCCTATCGCGGTCCGGGTCCGCGGCGGACGGTCTCGGAACGGACGACGCCCCCGCGGAGGCGGGGGCGTCGGTGTGGCAGGTCGATACGCCGGATTCTGTCGAGGGGGACCATCTATCTAGGCGATCCGTCCCCGGATCGCTCGAGCCGCCTACCCGGGACTCGGCGAGCAGCCTCATCGTCCCTGTTTGGCGTTGCACCGCGTGGGGCTTGCCGAGCCGACGCCGTCACCGGCGCCGCTGGTGCGCTCTTACCGCACCGTTTCACCCTTACCCGCCGAGGCGGGCGGTCTGTTCTCTGTGGCGCTCTGCCGTCGGGTTTCCCCGCCTAGGCGTTACCTAGCACGCTGCTCTGCGGTGTCCGGACGTTCCTCCCGGTCTCGTTGCGGAGACCCGGCGGTCCCCTGATCTGCCGTCGACATCGTATCCGATGTCGCGAAGTCGGGGTCGGTCCGGGGCGCTAGTCCTCGACGATGGCGACCGTCATGGTGACCGGCTCGTGCGGCATGTCGCGGCCGTCGCGGTCCACGCTCGAGATCGCGTCGACGATGTCCATGCCCTCGACGACCTGCCCGAAGACGGTGTGCTTGCCCTTCAGCCAGCCGCAGTCGGCCGCGGTGACGATGAAGAACTGCGAGCCGTTGGTGTTCGGGCCGGCGTTGGCCATGGCGAGCTTGCCGCGGTCGACGTTGTGGTCGTTCGGCTCGTCCTCGAAGGTGTAGCCGGGGCCGCCGGTGCCGGTGCCCTGGGGGCAGCCGCCCTGGATCATGAAGTCGGGGATCACCCGGTGGAAGATCAGCCCGTCGTAGTACCCCTCGCCGGCCAGCTTGGTGAAGTTGTCGACGGTCTTCGGCGCGTCGTCGGGGAACAGCTCGAGCACGATCGTCCCCATGCTCGTCTTCATCTCGGCTTTCGTGGCCACGGGAGCCCTTTCGGTCGGGTGTTCCGGCGCAGCCTACTCGCCTCGCGGTGCACGCGAGCCGCCCAGCGGCCATGATTCGGGGGTGGGTCGCTACGCCTCGCACCTCGTCCGCCACCGGGACCCCGACACGGCGGTCGACGTCGCGGCGGACAACCTCGAGGCGGAGCTCGGGGGGCAGGCGCCGTCGCTGGTCGTGATCACGGCGTCGGACGCCTTCCGCGACGAGGCCGACGAGCTGCGCCGGGCCGTCCTGCACCGCTTCCCCGGTGCGCAGGTCGCGGGCGCGGTGATCGCCGGCGGCGTGATCGGCCGCGGCGAGGAGGTCGAGGAGGCACCGGCCGTGAGCCTGCTGGCCGCGGCCCTGCCGGCCAGCGCCGTGCGGGTCGCGGCGCTCGACGACGCCGACGAGCTGCCCGACCACGCGCGGCTCGTCGTGGCCTTCGCGGATCCGTTCACGCTGGGGGCCGAGGAGCTCTCCGACCGTGCCGACCGCTGCGGCGTCGACCTCGTCGGCGGGTTCACGGGCGGCTACGGGCCGGGCAGCGCGCGGCTGATCGCGACGGACGAGGTGCGCACGCACGGCGCCGTCGTCCTCGCCGTCGACCTGCCCGGTGCCGCGGCCAGCAGGCTCACGGCCGGTGCCTCCTCGACCTCCTCGCCGCGGCCG
>JBEGMS010000308.1:0-3888 GCA_041182985.1 Actinomycetota bacterium | reverse complement strand
CACCTCCACGCGCCCGATCCCGCCCGTGCCGCCCCAGGCGACTGGCAGCTGGCGCGGATCGACCCGGGCCCGGGCGTGTACGCCCCGACCCGGTTCTCCCTCGAGGTCGATCTCGCCCCCGGCGAGCATGTCCTGCGCAGCCGCGCCCGCGACCGCGACGGTTCGGAGCAGCCCGCGCAGACGCCGTGGAACGCCCGCGGCTACGGCGTGCACCACGTGCGCACGAGCCGCGTCACGACGCGCTAGCCGCGCCCCGGCGCTAGCGAGCGCCGGCGCGCGTGGTGCTGTGCGAGGCCGCCTCGACGGCATCTCCCACGGCATCGCCGAGGACCCGGCCGGCCGCCAGCCCCGCGGCGAGCGTGCCGCAGAGCGCGTCGCCCGCGCCCGTCGTGTCGACCACGTCGACGGCGGGGGCGGGCACCCGGGTCGCGGCGCCGTCGGCGACGACCAGCGCCCCGGCCGCGCCGAGCGTGACCACGACGGGCGCGCCGCTGCGTCCGGCGAGGAGGCGCGCGGCGGCCTCCGGATCGTCCATCCCGGTGAGGGCGGCGGCCTCGTGCTCGTTGGGGACGAGCAGCGGCCGCGTGGCCAGGAGCGCCGGGTCGAGGTCGCGTTGGGGGGCCGGGTTGCAGACGACCGCCCAGCCCGCGGCGCGCGCCGCCTGCGCGGCCTCGACGAGCACCGGGTCGGGGGCCTCGATGGAGAGCCGGACGCAGCCGGGGTCGCCGTCGAGCAGGCCGGCGGGGAACGGCCCGATCGCGCGGTTGGCGCCCGGCGCCACCGCGATCTGGTTGCGGCCATCCCCGTCGACCGCGATCAGGGCGACGCCCGTGTGGGCTTCGGGGTCGCGGGAGACGTGCGCGACGTCGACACCTGCGGCGGCGAGCTCGGCCAGCGCGGCGTCGCCGTCCGCGTCGGTCCCGACCCGCCCGACGATCGCGGTGCGCGCCCCGGCGCGAGCCGCGGCGACCGCCTGGTTGGCGCCCTTGCCGCCGCCGTGCCGGGCGAAGACCCCGCCCGAGACGGTCTCGCCGGGCGCCGGCAGGCGCCCGACCCGCACGACGAGATCGACGTTGACCGATCCGACCACGACGACGCGACCCGCCACGGACGCCAACCCTACCAGCGCGCAGCTGCGCAGCACCGTCAACAATCGCACCTCACCCCGGCGGCTTCCTGTGGCAGGATGGGCCGGTCCGCGCTCCCGATCGGCCCTCCTCCGCATGCCCGCACGCCCCCGCCTCCGCACCCGCGCCGCGCTCGTTGCCCTCGCCGTCGTCGCGCTGCTCGTGGCCCCCGCGCTGGCGGGCGCCAAGGCGTCCCTCAAGGTCGGGTTCCTCGACAACACGTACGTGACGGGACAGGCGGCCGCGTTCTGGGGGGACGTCGGCCAGCTCAACGTCGGGATGATGCGCTGGGACGTGCAGTGGAAGTACATCGCGCCGACGAAGCCGACGAACCCGCGCGACCCGGCGGACCCCGCCTACCAGTGGGGCGCGACCGACGCCTTCGTCCTCAACGCGAAGGCGCACGGCCTGCAGGACCGCGTGCTGTTCACGGTCTGGCGGACGCCGGTCTGGGCCTCGTCGCTGTCGAACCGGCAGGCGATCGAGACGCACATGCCCAAGACGCGGTACTGGCGCGACTTCGTCTACGCCGCCGCGAAGCGCTACTCGGGCAGCTACACGCCGCCGGGCGCCACCGAACCCCTGCCCCGCGTCGTCCTCTGGGAGACCTGGAACGAGCCGAACGCGAACTTCGCGTTCCGGCCGCAGATCGTCAACGGCAAGGCGGTCTCGCCCCGCAACTACACGACGCTGCTGCGGATCCTGCGCAGCCAGGTCACGCCGCAGATCCCGAAGGCGCGGTTCATCGCGGGCGCGCTCTACAAGCAGGGCGGCCCGCGCAGCGTCACGCCGCTCGACTTCCTGCGCGGCATGAAGGCGGCGGGCGCGCGCTTCGACATCCTCTCGGTGCACCCCTACAACAACACGCCGCGCCTCGGCCTCAAGGACGGCGCCGACCAGAGCCGCACGAACCCGTCCTTCATCGGCATCGGCAACTTCGACACCTTCATCACGCTGGCCAACCGGATCTTCGGCCGCAAGTACCCGATCTGGGTGACCGAGTTCGGCTGGGCCACCCCCGCGCCGGGCAAGCAGCAGTACACGGTCAGCTTCAGGCAGCAGGCGACCTTCCTCTACGACTCGGTCCAGCGCTTCAAGCAGCTGCCCCAGGTCGAGGTCATGATCTGGTTCCTGATCGAGGACAACCCGCCGCGCCCCGAGGGCGCGTGGTACACGACCGGCCTGCGCAAGTCGACCGGGGCCCGGAAGCCGTCCTGGGCGAGCTGGATCGCGGCCGCCGGGACGCTCGCCAAGCAGCACTGAGCCCCGGCCGTCGGCGCCCGGCGCCGAACCTGGGGCAGTATGGGTCGGATGTCGGCAACCGCAATGCAGGGCTGCGCCCGCGGGGCGCGAACGGGTACGGCGATGCGCGCGCGTCTCGCCATGGCCGCGATCGGCGCGGTCGCGGCGTGCCTCGGCGCACTCGCGCCGGTGGCCACCGCGCAGACCGCGAGCGGCATGCCCCCACGCCCGCAGCAGCTCGGCCCCTACTGGATCACCTACTACTGGTTCGTCCCCGAGTCGGCCTTCACGGGTGCGCGCTTCGTCCCGAAGGGCCTCACGACCGCCTACCGCGAGGACTTCCTCTACTCGGCGCGCGGCATCGCGATGCAGGGCACCGGCGTCGCCGACGACGGCAAGATGCTGCACTGGCGCAGCGGCGCCGGCGCGTGGGTCAACAAGGAGGGCCAGGAGACGCGCACGTCGGCGGGCGGCTTCACCAACGGCTCGCCGTACGCGCGCCCGGGCGGCTGCGTGTGGTGGGCGCTCAACCCGGCCACCGGTCGGCCCAACCCCGCGACCGCCGACCGGATCCGCCCCACCTTCCCCAACGAGGACGGCACCTGGGCCAACCCGCCGGCCAACCGGGCGGCCTACACCCCGATCTGCGACCGGGCGGCGGTGGCCGCGGGCGGCGAGGACAACAAGGCCGTGCGCAACTACCCCGACAGCTTCGGCGTCGGGATCGGCACCCCGGTCACCCCCTGGAAGTCGATCGCCACGGACCGCTCGGTGATCCCGAAGGGCGCGCGCATCTACATCGAGGCGCTCAAGAACACCCCGGCGAAGGGCTGCTTCTCAGCGGACGACACCGGCGGGGCGATCATCGGCAAGCACATCGACGTGCTCGTCCCCTACGGCACGAAGGGCATGCCCTCGAAGGGCGACCTGGTGCTCCTGCCCAAGGGCGTCGACTGCCCGCCGCCGACCGCGCTCGCCCCCGGCCCGCTCGGCGACCTCACGATCTCCTACCTCGTGCCCGCCGCCGAGGCCCAGGCCCGCGCCGCGCGCGCGACGGCGGGCGGGATGCGCAGCAGCTTCCGGGAGGACTTCCTGTACGGCACCGACGGCGTCGTCGCGCGCTCGCTGGGCACCACCGCCCGCGGCCGCCAGCTGGTCGCGCTCGGCGGCGGCTGGTGGGTCAACGCCGCGGGCCGCAAGACGGTGCTGCAGGCCGACGGCACCTGGTCGCGCGGCGCGCCGAAGTGGCGCGACGGCGGGTGGCGCACCCGCAAGGGCCGCCCCACCTTCCGCCGCGCCGACGGCAGCTGGGCCTGGGGCGTCGGCGTCCGCCAGCTCCCGTACCGCGACAGCTTCCGCTGGGCCAGGGCCGGCGAGTACGTTCCGTGGAAGTCGACGGCGGCCGCCAAGGCCACGGCGCCGGCGGGCACGCTGCTGCAGGTCGGCGGGCTCGCGTCGTCCCCCTGCCTCGTCGTGAACCGCACGGCCGAGCTGCCCGCGGGCACGATCCAGGTCGTGG
>JBEGMS010000307.1:0-8704 GCA_041182985.1 Actinomycetota bacterium | reverse complement strand
AGGCGCCGCTGGTCGATCCGGTCGAGGCCCCAGCTGGCCGCCTGCCGCGGGCGCAGCGAGGCGCGCGGGACCACGGCGTTCGACGGCGCCGACGCCGGGCTCGTGCCGATCGCGTTGGTCGCGGTGACGGTCACGGTGTAGCTCGTGCCGTTGGTGAGGCCGGTGATGGTGCAGGAGCGCGACCCGCTGGTCTGGCACTTCTGGCCGCCCGGGGCGGCGGTGGCGGTGTAGCCCGTGATCGCGCTGCGGCCGTCGGAGGCCGGGGCGAGCCACGAGACGGCGATGCGGCGGTTGCCGGCCGTGGCGGAGACGCCCGTCGGCGCGTCGGGGGCGCTCGGGGGCAGGGCCTGCTCGAAGGTCCAGTTGAGGCGGGTGGCCCCGCTCTGGCCGCCGTAGCCGTCGATTGCGATCGCGTACGTCGTGCCGGCCGTCACGGCGAACACGACGCGGCTCTGGAGCGTGCCGTCGACGTCGTCGTTGGCGGCGAGGGTGGTCAGGGTCGAGACGCTCGCGCCGGTGTAGGCGCCGAGCAGGGTGTCGAAGCCGGAGCCGGCGGTGGTGACCGTCATCGTGCCCGCGGCGGGCGCCGTCCAGCGGTACCAGATCGAGGCGGAGGCCCCGTACCCGCCGTGCGACGGCTCGCCGGCCTGGCGCGTCGCGCCGACGGTCGTGCCGGAGACGCTGCCCGGCGTCGTGGCGATCACGACGGGACCCTCGAAGTCGTCGTTGAGCTGCGCGGCCTGCGGGACCGCGGTGGCGATGGCCGACCAGGCGCCCTGGCCGGCGCTGTTGACCGCGGCCACCCGGTAGGCGTACGTGGTGCCGTTGACGAGGCCCGTCACCGTGTAGCCGGTGCTGCCCGAGACGCCGTCGGCGAGGGTCGCCCACGCGCCGCCCGCGGTCGACTGCTGGATCACGTAGTCGGTGATCGCCGCGCCGCCGGCGTCGAGGGGGATGTCCCAGGTCAGCGCGATCCGCTGGGAGACGGGGGAAGCCGCCAGGCTGCGCGGCGCGCCCGGCAGGGTGATCGGCACGGGAGCCGCCACGCGGGAGGCGAGCAGCAGGTTCGGGGAGCCCGTGCCCGCGGACTGCACGACCGACGGGGTGGCCTGCGTGAGCATCCGGCTCGTGATCATCGCGGGGGCCGCCGTCGGGTCGGCCTCGAGGAGGAGCGCCGCGACGCCGGCCGCGTGCGGCGCGGCCATCGAGGTGCCCGAGATCGTGTTCGTGGCCGTGGTCGAGGTGTGCCAGGCCGACGTGATGCCCGAGCCGGGCGCGAACACGTCGAGGCAGGTGCCCCAGTTCGAGAAGGACGAGCGGGCGTCGGTCGACGTGGTGGAGCCGACCGTGATCGCGGACGGGGCGCGCGCCGGCGACTGGGTGCAGGCGTCCGCGTTCGAGTTGCCGGCGGCGACGACGAAGGCGACGCCATCGGCCGTGCCGCGCGCGATCGCGGCGTCGAGCGTCGTCGAGGCGGAGCCGCCGAGGCTCATGTTGGCCACGGCCGGCTGGCCGGGCTGGTGATCGGCGACGACCCAGTCGACGCCGGCGATCACGCCGGAGGTCGAGCCGGAGCCCTCGCAGCCGAGCACCCGGACGGGCACGATCGTCGCGCCCTTGGCGACGCCGTGCGTGGTGCCCGCGACCGTGCCGGCCACGTGCGTGCCGTGGCCGTTGCAGTCGGTCGTGCCGTTGCCGTCCGCGATCGCCGTGTAGCCCGTCGCCATGCGGCCGCTGAACTGCGCGTGCGTGCCGAGGACGCCCGTGTCGATGATGTAGGCGCGGACGCCGGCCCCGGTGCGGTCGTAGACGTAGAGGCCGTCGAGCGGCAGGGCGACCTGGTCGATGCGGTCGAGGCCCCAGGTCGCGGACGACTGGGTCGCCATCGTCGCGACGACGCGGTCCTGCTCGATCCGGGCGACGGACGGGTCGCGCGCCAGCATCGCGAGCTGGGCGGGCGAGAGGTCGGCGACGAAGCCGTTGATCGCGTGCGTGAAGAGCGCGCGCGGCGCGGCGGAGGCCGCCTGGGCCACGCTCGCCGGCGCGACCCCGGGATCGACGGTGACGATGTAGCGGCCCGGGATCGCCGCGCCGATCTTCGCGCCCGCCGGCGCCTCGGCGATGCCGTCGCCGTCGAGGATGGAGACGACGCGGTCGGGCTCCACGATCGCGACGCGCGGATCGCGGCGGAGGCGCCGGACGTCGGCGACGTCGAGCTCGGCGACGAAGCCCTCCACGCCCGCCCGGAAGACCTCGTCGACGTCGTTGCCGCGGCGCTCCTCGCCGGCCGCGACACGGGCCGCGTTCTGGTCGTCGTCGAGGATCACGATCCAGTCGCCCTCGGCGCCCTGCGCGAGGGCAGGCGCGACCCCGAGCGCGGCGAGGGCGAGAACCAGGGTGATCAGGCGAGGATGGCGCATATCCGTGCTGTCTCACAGAAGGAGACGCACGAGGCGCGAGGATCTGACGCACCCCGCGAAATCCGCGCGGAACGTGCTCCAGATCGCGCATATCATGCCGTCGATGGGTGCGACGGACACGCTCCAGCTCGCGATCGACAACCTGCTGTCGCCGCCCGTCCTCGGATTCGCCCTCGGGCTCCTCGCCGTCGCGATCGGCGGCGACCTGCGCCTCCCCGACGCGGTCTACCAGGGGCTTTCGATGTACCTCCTGCTCGCGATCGGCCTGAAGGGCGGCGTGGCCCTGCGCGAATCGGACATCGGCGACCTCGTGCTGCCCGCCCTCGCCGCCCTGGCGCTCGGAGTCCTGATCCCGCTCGCGGCCTACCTGGCCCTGCGCGCGGTCACGCGGCTCGGCTCCCTCGACCGCGGCGCGATCGCCGCCCACTACGGCTCCACCTCGCTCGTGACCTTCACCGCCGCCCTCGTCTTCCTCGACGCCTCGCAGCTCGCCGTCGAGGGCTACGTCGTCACGCTGCTCGCCATCCTCGAGATCCCCGGCATCGTCGTCGGCCTGCTCCTGGCGGGCCGCGGCATGAACCGCGGGGTGCCGTGGAGCGAGTCGCTGCGGGAGATCCTCGTCGGCAAGTCGGTGCTGCTCCTGGCCGGCGGTCTCCTGATCGGCGTCCTCACCGGACCCGTGGGCTACGCCCGCGTCGAGCCCTTCTTCGGGGCGCTCTTCGTCGGGGTGCTGACGCTCTTCCTGGTCGAGCTCGGCGTCCTCGCCGGCCGCCGCCTGCCCGACATCCGCGGCGCCGGCTGGGGGCTGCCCGCGTTCGCCATCGTCTTCCCGATCCTCGCGGGCACGGCCGGCGTCATCGCCGGAGGCGCCACCGGCATGGGCGTCGGCGGAGCCGCCGTCTTCGGCGTCCTGTGCGCGAGCGCCTCCTACATCGCGGCGCCCGCCGCGGTCCGCCTCGCCCTGCCGGAGGCCAACCCCGGCTACTACCTGACGACCGCGCTGGGGATCACCTTCCCCTTCAACCTGGTCGTCGGGATCCCCCTCTACCTCGCGATCAGCCAGGAGGTCGTCGGATGAGCGAGCCCCATGCCCACCGCGGCGCCGTCGCCCTCGTCACGATCGTGGCCGAGGCGATCGTCGAGCAGCGCCTCGTCCGCGACCTGCGCGACGCGGGCGCCCACGGCTGGACCGTCACCACCGCCCGCGGCGAGGGCCCGCGCAACCGCCGCGTCGGCGACCTCGAGGGCGGCAACGTGCGGATCGAGACGCTCGTCTCGCACGCCACGGCCGACGCGATCATGGCCAAGCTGGCCGCCGACTGGTTCCCGCACTACGCGGTCGTCGCCTGGGTGGCGGACGTCGAGGTGGCGCGGGAGGACCGTTACCTGTAGGTCGGTGCTGCGACAGGCAATCGCCGGGTCACCCCGTATGGTCCGCTCCTCACAGCGCGACCGCGATCAGCACCGTCTCCAGCAGGACGCCCGCGACGAAGGCCGCGAAGTGGCGCTGGCCGTCGCCCAATTCGCTGACCACCGTGGTCATCACGCCACCGGCGAGCAGGGCGCTCATGCCGGCGACGATCTCCACCGGGGCGCTCGTCAGCGACCCGATCCCGAGGCCAATGAGCAGGGACAGGGTGAGCGCGGCGCCGGCGAAGGGGGAGGCGAAGCGCCGGGAGAGCCCGTGGGCGCCGATCGCGAGATGCAGGCCCACGGCGATCGCAAAGAGCCCGATCGTCAGAACGTCGTCGCCGGCGTGGCCCGCCATCACGTAGCCGACGAGGAGCGCGGCGAGGGTCGGCTCGACGTAGGCGATGCGCGGGCGGGCCGCGAACCCGTGCTCCCCGCGCTGCGCGAAGCGCAGGACCAGCGTGCCGACCACCCCGCCGAGCAGGAACAGGTAGGCGTGCAGGTCGTCGTAGCGCGACCACTCCCGCGTGAACTCCCACGTGACGGTCGCGTTCGCAGCCTCGGGAAGCTGGTGCACGACGAAGTACGCGAGGCTGACGCCCGCAGCGGCGCTGAGCAGAGCCGGGGGCCACGGGCGTCCCGCGATGCGCGGGGACGAGACCGCGATGCACGCCACGGAGATCGCCAGCACGCCGATCAGGCTCGTCATGCGGCCAGTTTCCCACGTCGGGAGCGCCGTGTGGCACCCGCGCCGCATCCCGGGGCCGAGGGGGCAGAGCCGACGCGGGGATTCGAACCCCGGACCCCATCATTACGAGTGATGTGCTCTACCAACTGAGCTACGTCGGCGGGTCGGCGGGCAGTCTAGCCCGGGCCGGCGGGGCCGCGCATCAGCGGAACCGCGTCGCCGCCACGACCAGCCCGCTGGCCGCGGTGAGCGCGGCCACGAGGCCGATGGCCGCATCGGCGCCGACGAGGTCCGCGACGATCCCCGCGAGCAGCGCGCCGAGGGCGAAGCCGGCGTCCCGCCAGAAGCGGTAGACGCTGACGATGCGGGCCCGGTCGCGCGGCTCCGAGGCGTCGGAGACGGCGGCGATCAGGGTGGGGTAGACAAGGGCGGTCCCAGCGCCGAGCAGCAGCGCGGCGGCGAGCGCCGGCCCGAACGCACCGCCGCCGGCCACGAGCAGGGCGAGGGCGCACGCCTGCACGAGCATCCCGAGCACGATCAGGGGCTTGCGGCCGACGTGGTCGGAGGCCCAGCCCGTCGCGAGCTGGCCGGCGCCCCAGACCAGCGGGTAGGCGGCCGCCACGATCGCGATCTGGCTGAGCGGGGCGCCCGCCGCGGCGAGGTAGAGCGGCACGAGGCCCCAGGCCAGCGCGTCGTTGAGGTTGTTGACGAGCCCGGCCTGGCAGGAGGCCCGCAGCTGCGGCTGGCGCAGGGTGGCGTACGCGAGCGCGCCGCCGAGGCCGAGCGCGGGCCCCGTGCCCGAGCCGTGCGCGGCCTGCTCCAGACGGACGTGCGCGCCCGTGTCCCGCACGAGGACGAGCGAGACCGCGAAGCCAACGGCGATGATCGCGACGGCGCCCACCCAGACCACGTCGCGCGGGGCGTAGGTGGCGGCGAGCGCCCCCGTCAGGAGCGCGGTCAGGGCGACGCCGAGGTAGCCGGCCGCCTCGTTGAGGCCGAGCGCGAGGCCGCGCCGGGCCGGCCCGACCAGGTCGATCTTCATCACGACGGTCATCGACCAGGCGAGGCCCTGGTTGACGCCGAGCAGCACGTTGGCGGCGACGATCCAGCCCCACGAGGGCGCGAAGGCGACGAGCAGCGGCACGGGCAGCGCGATCGCCCAGCCGGCGATCAGGACGCGCCGGCGCGAGTGGCGCTCGGCGAGGCTGCCGGAGAAGAGGTTGGTGACCGCCTTGCTGATCCCGAAGGCGACCACGAAGGCGAGGATCGCGGCCTTCGAGGCGAGCCCGAACTCGTCCTCCCCGACCAGCGGCAGGACGCTGCGCTCGAGGCCCACCATCGCCCCCACGAGGGCGTTGAGCGCGACCAGCAGCGCGAACTGCCCGGCGTTGGCGCGCAGCCCGAGGCGGATATCCCCCACGGCGGCAGTGTACGGGCACGGAGCGGCGCTAGGCTCTCCGGCGGAGGAGGAGCAGATGCCGATCGACCCCGCACTCGAGGACCGCGTCCTCGCCGAGATCGACGCGCTCGCGGACGAGCTCGTGGGCGCGCTGCAGGAGGCCGTCCGCATCGCCAGCGTCGAGCCGAAGTACCCCGGCCAGTCCTACGACGACCTCGTCGGGCGCGAGGGCGAGGTGGCGCGCCTCGTGTCGGCGATCCACGCCGAGGCCGGCGCCGAGACCGAGCTGGTGGCGATCGAGGCGGGCCGCGACAACGCCTGCGCGACCATCGCCGGCGCCGGTGGCGGCCGCTCCCTCGTCTTCAACGGCCACATCGACGTGGTCCCCGTCGGCAACCCGGCCACCTGGACACAGGACGATCCGTTCTCGGGCGCGATCGCCGACGGCCGCGTGCTCGGCCGCGGCTCCGGCGACATGAAGGCGGGCGTCATCGCCCAGGCCTACGCCGCCCTCGCGCTGCGGCGGGCCGGCGTGCGCCTGCAGGGCGACCTCAAGCTCGCCGCCGTGGTCGGAGAGGAGGTCGGCGACCACACCTGCGGCACCACGGCGACGATCGAGGCGGGCTACGGCGCCGACCTCGCCGTGATCGGCGAGCCGACCGCGCCCCCGGCGCCGCTCTGCATCGTGCCGGTGACCCCGGGCCTGCTCTGGTTCTCGGTGACGGTCGCGGGGCGCACCGCCCACTCGGGCTTCCGGGGCGAGACGGTGCACCCGACGGTCTACGGCTCCGACCTCGGGGTGAACGCGATCGACAAGGCCTTCGCCGTCTACCAGGCGGTCAACGGGCTCGAGGCCGAGTGGGCGCAGACGAAGCGCCACCCGCTCTTCCCGAACGGCAAGTTCGCGATCCTGCCGGGCGTCATCCAGGGCTCCCCGTACGGCATCGACGTGCCCTTCTTCCTCGCCGAGTCGACGGTCATCGAGTACTGCGCGATGTTCCACCCGGGCGACGACTGCGCCACCGCGAAGGCCGAGATCGAGGCCTGCATCGCGCGCGCCGCCGAGGCCGACCCCTGGCTGCGGGAGCACCGCCCCGTCGTCGAGTGGAAGCTCGAGTGGGAGCCGTACGTCCTCGCCGACGACCACCCGGCGCTCCCGATGATCGAGCGGGCCCACGAGCGCGCCGTCCTCGGCACCGCCCTCGAGGGGCCGGCGCGCCGGCACGGCTTCGCCGGGGTCTGCGACGCCACCTGGTACGAGGCCAAGGGGATCCCGAGCGTGATCTACGGCCCCGGCGACCTGCGCCTCGCGCACGCCGCCGACGAGTCCGTCTCGATCGAGGAGACCGTCGCCGCCTGCAGGGCCTACGCCCTCCTGGCGATGGAGTGGTGCGGCGTCGCGTAGCCGGACACCCGCCGACGCGCCCCTAGGATTCCGCCCATGAGCATCGCCTCCCTGCCCGTCGCCGACCGCCTCTCGCTCCTGCCGGGCGGCGAGCGGCTGCTCGCCGAGCACGCCGCCGAGCTGCCGCAGAAGAACGACCTCTGCGGGGCGTTCTGGGGCTGCCTCGCCCTGCGCGCCACCGGCTGGTCGGCGACGCCCGACGGCGACATCCTCGACCAGGACGCCGTCGGCATCCGCGCCGGCTCGGTGCTGCCGGCGCACCCCGAGGAGGAGCCGCTGCCCCCGGGCGAGACGGGGCGCACGGACTACCGGCTCGACTTCCCGCTGATCGAGGACACCACCCGCTCGGGCACCTCGACGCAGGGCGCGATCCGAGCGGTCGACGCGATCTCCGCGGGCGGCCTCGAGGCCGTGCCCGTGTCGGGGCCGTTCGAGACGGACGACCTGCGCGCGCTGCTCGACGCCGTCCGTGCGGTCGGCGAGCCGTGCGCCGTCGTGCTCAACGTCGGCACCCGCTACCTGTGGGGCGCCCACCCCGACCCCGCCGCCGTGGAGGCCTACCTCGCCTCCGGCGACGACGCCGTCGGCCCGCCGGCCGACTGGGACGTCGGCCACTTCGTGGGCTGCGCCGGCACCGTCGAGGGCGACCGCGGCACCCTCGTCCTGATCGCCGACACCTACCCGACGCTCGGGCCGGGCGGCCTGCATCTGCAGCCGATCGAGCGCGTCGCCCACGCGCTGCGCCGCCCCGAGATCCCCGGCGACGGTGGCGTGATCGTCTACATCGGGACCGCTGCCGCGCCCGACCTGCGCACGCGGCTCGAGGCCGCCGGGCTCCGGCTCGGTCTGTGGGACAACGGCAGCCCGGACGGCGCCGATGCGTCCTGAGCCGCTGACCCTGATCGCCACCTGCGACCTGGTCGCGATGGTGCGCGGCCGCGCCGTGCCCGCCCGCGACCTCGACGCCCAGCTCGAGGCCGGCGTCGGCTGGGTGCCCGCCGACCTCTCGCTGCAGCCCTTCGGCGGCATCGTCGACCCCAACCCGTTCGGCAGCCTCGGCGACCTCCGCCTGATCCCCGACCCCGCGTCGCGCTGCCGCGTCGACCTCGGCGGCGCGACGCCGCTCGACGTCGTGCTGGCCGACCTGCACGAGCCCGACGGCACGCCATGGGCGGCGTGCCCGCGGCGGTTCCTGCGCTCCGCCCTCGCCGACCTCGAGGCCGAGACCGGCCTGCAGGTGCGGGCGGCGTTCGAGCAGGAGTTCCTGCTGCTCGGCGGCGACGGGCCGGCGCCGCCCTTCTCGCTCGAGGCGCTGCGCCGGACGGAGCCCTTCGGGTCGCTCGCCCACGCCGCGCTGACCGCCGCGGGGCTCGAGCCGGAGT
>JBEGMS010000306.1:0-4829 GCA_041182985.1 Actinomycetota bacterium | reverse complement strand
GGTCGGGGGTGCCCACGGGCGGGAGTGTACCGGCGGGGCGAATCCGGACGCTCAGGCGCCGACGCTCAATCGTCGAGCGGGACGCGCCGCTCCTCCTTGCGCCGCGCCTGCCGCTGCTTCTCCTCGAGCCGCCGCTCCCGGCTGCCCTGCGTCGGACGGGTCGCGACGCGGCGCGGGTCCCGGCGCAGCGCGCCGTCGACCAGCTGCACCATCCGCTCCTCCGCGGCGATGCGGTTCTGGTGCTGCGAGCGCCGCTCCCCCGCCCGCACCACCAGCGCATCGTCGACGACGCGGTGGCGCAGGACGGTGCGGACGCGCTCGAGCTCGGCCGGCGACAGGCCCATCAGCGCGAGCGGCAGGCGCAGCTCCACGCGCGTGTGCGAGCGGTTGCGATGCTGCCCGCCCGGGCCCGAGCCCGTCGTCGCGTGCATCGTCGCCCGCTCGACCGGGAGGTGTCTGCCATCGGCGAGGCGCATGGGCGAAGTGTTACCCGTGCAGGGCCCGGTCCGTGCGGGACTCCACGGGAATCCGGCGCCACGACACACCGCGGCACGCTAGGCTGCGAGCCGCGCGGAGAGGTGGCCGAGTGGTTGAAGGCGGCGGTCTCGAAAACCGTTATTGGGGGTTTTCCTCAATCGAGGGTTCGAATCCCTCCCTCTCCGCCTCGGCCCCCAGCGCGAGCACCCGCAGCGCCTCCCGATCGGGCACGCGCCCGGGCGGATCGCCGGTGAGCACGGCCCGCAGCCAGAGCGCGTCGCCGAGCAGATCGATCAGGACCGGCAGGGCGTCGAGGGTCGTCTCCCCCTGGCGGGCGGCGACCACGGCCCCGAGGTCGGCCTCGAGGCGATCGCCGTAGGGGATGCCGCGGCTCGCAAGGGCGATCTGCACCGCGGGCGTGAAGCGCGCGCGCAGCGCCTGCTCGTCCCCGCCCGTCGCCAGCGTGAGCCGCACGGCCCGCTCGAACTCGGCGCTCTCGAGGGCGACCCGCCGCCGGCTCGACTCGTCGCCCATCCAGTCGAGCTCGCGCGCGTGCTCGGTCAGCGTCGCGAAGCCGAGGTCCGGGTAGCCGGCGTCGAGCAGCACCACGGTCCAGTCGGCGTCGCCGACGTCGTCGATGAACACGCCCTCCTCGTCCTCGCCGCCCTCCTCGTCGAACGCGAGCGTCACGCAGCCGAACTGGACCCCGCTGCCGTCGGGCAGCGCCCCCTCGACGAGCCAGCGCCACCTCCGCCCCGACCCGGCTCGCAGGAGCGGCACGCGCCCGTCGACCCGACGTCGGCGGCTGCGGGTCCAGCCGCGCCGGGCGAGGTAGCCCGAGGGGTCGTCGCCGATCTCCTCGGCGAGGCGCTCCCGATCGCGCGCGTCGACCACGTCGTGGTGGCAGCGCGCGTGGCTGAGCTGGAGCCCGTCGAGCCCCGCCCCGCCCCCGGGCCGGCGGCCGGCCTCGAGCTCCTCGCTCCGGTCCATCAGCTCGGCGCAGATCGCGCAGGCGCCGCCCGAGCGGTCCCAGAGACCGCGCTCGAGGTGCGCCGCGTCCTCCGCGGGCAGGCCGGTGAGGAGCCCCTGGCTGATCCGGATCGGCACCGGCCGATCCTACGCGGCCGCCGGGCGGGCGGCGAGACCCGTGGTGCCCGCGACGGTCCTCTATCGTGCCCGTCATGGACGGCAGCCATGACCTCGGCGGCATGCAGGGCTTCGGCCCGGCGACCTGGCCCGGTGCCGAGCGGGTCATGCAACACGACTGGGACGCCCGCGCCTTCGCGCTGGCGATGGCCAGCGCGCCGCGCTCGACGCACGCCTTCCGCCACACGATCGAGCGGATCGGCAACGCCCGCTACCTGCAGGCGAGCTACTACGAGAAGTGGCTGTGGGAGGCCGAGGAGGCCCTCGTCGAGACGGGCGCCATCACGCATGCCGAGGTCGACGCCTGGGCGGAGCGGCTGGCCGCGGGCGAGGAGCCCCCGCGCGCCGAGGACCCGGAGCGCACGGCGCGGCTGATGGCCGCGCTCGCCACGAGCCACCCGATGCCGGAGGCCGCCGCGCCGGCCTTCGCGGTCGGCGACCGCGTGCGCGTGCGGCGCATGCGCCCCGCGGGCCACACCCGCTGCCCGCGCTACCTGCGCGGCGCGACCGGCGAGGTCGTCGATGTGCGCGGCGACGACGGAGTGCCCGACGTCGACAACGCCGAGCGCGAGGCCGTCTACGCGGTGCGCTTCACGGCGCGCGAGCTGTGGGGACCCGACGCGGAGGACCACGTCGTCCTCGCCGACCTGTGGGAGCGCTACCTGGAGGCCGCCTGATGCACGACCACGACCATCACCACGATCACGACCACGACGGGCACCACCACCCGCGGCCCGCATCGGCGGAGGAGCTGCGCGCCCGCGCGCTCGAGGCGCTCCTCGTCGAGAAGGGCATCGTCACGAGCGACGCGATCGACGCCGTCATCGACCGCTACGTCAACGACGTCGGCCCACAGAACGGCGCGAAGGTGGTGGCGCGCGCCTGGACCGACCCCGCCTACCGCGAGCGGCTCCTGGTCGACGGCACGGCCGCCATTGGCGAGCTCGGCTTCGCGGGCGACGAGGGCGACACGATGATCGTCGTCGAGAACACCCCCGCGGTGCACAACGTGATCGTGTGCACGCTCTGCTCCTGCTATCCGTGGCCCGTCCTCGGCCTGCCGCCGACCTGGTACAAGAGCGCGCCGTACCGGGCCCGCGTCGTCGCCGAGCCGCGCGCCGTGCTCGGGGAGTTCGGGGTCGAGCTGCCCATAGACGTCGAGGTGCGCGTCTGGGACTCGACCGCCGAGGTGCGCTACCTCGTGCTGCCGATGCGGCCCGCGGGCACCGACGGGCTGTCCGAGGAGGAGCTCGCGGCGCTCGTCACGCGCGACTCGATGATCGGGACCGGCCTGCCCCTCGCCCCCGCCGCCGCGTGACCGACGACCCGCACCTCATC
This sequence comes from Actinomycetota bacterium, assembly GCA_041182985.1. Lineage (GTDB taxonomy): Bacteria > Actinomycetota > Thermoleophilia > Gaiellales > F1-60-MAGs149 > F1-60-MAGs149. Next base: position 1,868 of record JBEGMS010000306.1, on the reverse strand, counting down.
GCCCTCGAGCTGCCCCGCACGAACGGCGAGCTGGTCTTCGAGGAGCCGTGGCAGGCCCGTGCGCTCGGGATGGGCGTCGTCGCCCTGCGCGAACTCGGCATCGGGGTCGTCGAGTGGCGCGACGCCCTCGCCGAGGCGATCGAGCGCCACGGCCACGACCCCGATGAGGACCCGGCCACCGCCTACTACGCGGCCTGGGTCGACGCGCTCGAGCGGGTCGTCGCCGCGCGCTCCTAGGGCAGGAATCCGGGCCCGCACGGCGCACCTCTCCGCTGGAGGCCCCTCGTCTCCGAAAGGAGACGCATGGACCACGCCGCGAACCCCCACCACGCCCGCCGCTGGGCGATCCTCGCCGTCCTCGGCATCGCCCAGCTGATGGTCGTCCTGGACGGAACCGTCGTCAACATCGCCCTGCCGTCGGCCCAGGCCGATCTCGGGTTCTCCGATGCGGACCGCCAGTGGGTGATCACGGCCTACGCGCTCGCCTTCGGCTCGCTGCTCCTGTTCGGCGGCCGCCTCGCGGACGTGATGGGCCGCAAGGCCGTGCTCCTGATCGGCCTGATCGGGTTCGCGCTCGCCTCCGCCCTCGGCGGCATCGCCGGCAACTTCGAGGTGCTGGTCATCGCCCGCGCCCTGCAGGGCCTGTTCGGGGCGCTGCTCGCCCCCGCGGCCCTGTCCACCCTCACGACCACCTTCACCGACCCCGACGAGCGCGGGAAGGCCTTCGGCATCTACGGCGCCATCGCCGGCGCCGGCGCCGCGATCGGCCTGATCCTCGGCGGCGTCCTCACCGAGTACCTGTCGTGGCGCTGGTGCCTGTGGGTGAACCTCCTCCTGGCCATCCCCGCCGCCGTCGCGGCCTTCGGCCTCCTCGTCAACCAGCGCCCCGAGGGCAAGGCGCGCCTCGACCTGCCCGGCATCGTGTCCGTCTCCGCGGGTCTCCTGGCGATCGTCTACGGCTGCTCGCGCGCCGAGGCGGACGGCTGGACCGCCCCCATCACGCTTGCGCTCCTGATCGGCGGCGTCCTCCTCGTCGCGCTGTTCGTCGTGATCGAGGTGCGCGTCCCCAATCCGCTCCTGCCGATGCGCGTCGTCCTCGATCGCGCCCGCGCCGGCGCCTACCTCGGCCTGGGCCTGGCCTGCGTCGGCATGTTCGGGGTGTTCCTGTTCCTGACGTACTACCTGCAGGCGACGCTGATGTACTCGCCGGTCAAGGCCGGCTTCGCGTTCCTGCCGATGGTGGGCACGATCATGGTCATGGCGACCATGTCGACCGCGGTGCTCCTGCCGCGGATCGGCGCGCGCATCCCGATCTTCCTGGGCATGGTGCTGTCCGGCATCGGCATGCTCTTGTTCACGCAGATCGGCGTCGAGACGGCCTACGTCACCCACGTCCTCCCCGGCCTGCTCGTGATGGGCCTCGGCCTCGGGATGATCTTCGCGACCTGCTTCGAGGTCGGCACCTCCGGGGTGCAGCCCTACGACGCGGGCGTCGCGTCGGCGATGGCCAACACCACCCAGCAGATCGGCGGCTCCATCGGCACGGCGCTGCTCAGCACCATCGCGGCGAGCGCCGCGACGGCGTTCATCGCGGACGGCCGCGGCGACCCGATGGCCGCCGCCGTGCACAGCTACTCGATCGCGTTCTGGGTGTCGGCGGGGATCTTCTTCGCCAGCGCGATCGTCTGCGGCCTGCTCACGCCGGGCGGCGTGCACGCACGCGAGTCGACCGCCCCAGCCGCGCTCTGAGCCGCGTCGACACGGCGGGACCCGCCACGACGGAACGGAGCACGCGGTCCCAGCCGATCACGAGGTCGGCAGCCGCCCCGCAGCGCCGACCGGCAGCGTCGCCGCGAGCTCCGCGCCGC
>JBEGMS010000305.1:0-4556 GCA_041182985.1 Actinomycetota bacterium | reverse complement strand
GTGGTGGGGGTGCGGCCGCGCATCGACGCCCGGGTCACGGCCCGTCCCGACGGGCGCGACGCGCGCGGGCGGCCCCTCGTGCGCGACCTGCGGCTCGTGGACGGCAGCGCCGTGCTGCCGGGGGTTGCGGGCCTGCGCCTGTCCTGGGAGGGCATCCTGCCCGGGGAGCGCGAGGGCACCGCGGTCTGCCGCGCCGCGGAGCGCGTCGTGTCCGGCTCGGGCGGGGCGCTCAGCGGCGGCTGCCGCACCCGCGGGGCGTGGGCCGCGGCGCGCTGGCGCCTCGTCTACGACCCCGGCACGACCGACCCGGCGGCCGCGCCGTTCCTGCCCGCCGCGAGCAAGTGGTCGCGGCCGCTGGCGCGACCCGCGGGGGTCCCGGTGCTGCCCCGGGCCTGCGCTACCCTTCGCGCGTGGACCTCGGCGTCGTCAAGGAGCTCATCGAGACCGCGCTGCCCGGCAGCCGCGCGACCGTCGAGGACTTCATGGGCGCCGGCGGCGACCACCTCGCCGTCCGCGTCGAGGCCGAGCAGTTCGCCGGCAGGAGCCTGATCGAGCAGCACAAGCTGATCTACGCGGCCGTCCAGGCCCAGCTCGACTCGGGCGAGATCCACGCGCTCTCCATCACCACCGTCCCGATCGAGCCTGGAGCCTGAGCATGAGCGTCATGTCCGACGAGCAGATCTACGACGAGATCGTCTCGATCATCACCGGCAACCGCATCGCCCTCTTCATGAAGGGCACGCCGGAGGAGCCGCGTTGCGGCTTCTCGGCGCGCGTCGCCGAGCGCCTGCTCGAGGCCGGCGTCGAGTTCGTCTCGGTCGACATCCTCCCGGACCCGCGGATCCGCCAGCAGCTGACGGCCTACTCGAGCTGGCCGACGACGCCGCAGCTGTTCGTCTCGGGCGAGCTGATCGGCGGCTGCGACATCGTCGAGGAGCTCCACGCCAAGGGCGAGCTGGCGGGCATCCTCGCCGCCGACGCACCCGCCGAGTAGACCCTCCACGCCCGAGTGTTAAGGGCCTGAACCTCCCGTACGCCGAGGCGCTACCGGGGCTTCACACCGGCGCAACATCGGCCTCGCACCATGGATCCGCGACCCCGCCCACCGCGGGGTGACGGATCACACGGAGGCCGACTTGAACCCCCACATCCTCACCGCCGTCCGGGAGACGCCCTTCTTCGAGGGCCTGTCGCCCGATCGCGCGACCCGCGCCGCGAGCGCGTTCCACCTGCGCACGTACGAGCGCGGTGAGACGATCTCCGGGGTCGCCGACGAGGAGCCCTGCACGTATGTGCTGGTCTCCGGCGTGGCCCGCGCCGTGCGCATCAACCACGACGGCCGCTGCCTGACCAGCGGCCTCATCGACGGCGGCATGGCGTTCGGGCGGCTGCCGTACGCCGCCGACGAGGCGACCGAGCAGGTCGAGGCCCTGGTGGAGTGCGAGGTGCTGCGCGTGCCCACGCGCGACCTGGAGTCCCTGGCCGCCGTCGATTCCCTGATCGCGCGCAGCCTCGCCCAGTCGAACGCACAGCGTCTGCGCGCCGCCGAGGAGCGGCTCGCCGCGCTCGCCTTCCAGCCCGTGCCGGCCCGCCTCGCCGGCGTCGTCCTCGAGCTGGCCGAACACTTCGGCAAGGTCACCCGTGAGGGCGTCCGCCTGGACGTGCGGCTCACGCACGGCGCCCTCGCCGAGATGACGGGCACGACGCGCGAGACCCTCACCAAGGTGTCGGGCTGGCTGCGCGCCGAGGGCATCTGCTCGATCGAGCGGCGTGCGATCTGGGTGATGGACTGGGAGGCCCTCGAGGCCGTCCACGCGGGCGGGCGCTGCATGCCCGGGCGCACGGCGCGGGCCTAGCCGGCTGCTAGGGTCCCGGCCGTGCCCCGCCTGGTCGCCGTCGGCTCGATCGCGTACGACTCGCTCGAGACGCCCTTCGGGCGCCGTGACCGAGCGCTGGGCGGCTCCGCCGTGCACTTCGCGCTCGCCGCGCGGCTGTTCACCGAGGTGGGCGTGGTGGGGGTCGTCGGCGACGACTTCGACGGCGAGCCGGTGCTGACGGAGCGCGGGATCGACACGAGCGGGATCCAGGTCGTACCGGGCGGGACCACGTTCGCGTGGGAGGGCCGCTACGGCTACGACCTCAACGTCGCCGAGACGCTCGACACCCGGCTCGGGGTGTTCGAGCACTTCGACCCGCAGCTCGGCGCCGAGCACCGCGACGCGCCCGTGCTCTTCCTCGGCAACATCCAGCCGGACCTGCAGCGCTCGGTGCGCGCCCAGTCGAACGCCGCGTTCGTGGCCCTCGACTCGATGAACCTCTGGATCGAGATCGCCAGGGACGCACTGGTCGCGGCGATCGGCGAGGTCGACGCCGTCGTCCTCAACGACGGTGAGGCGCGCCAGCTGACCGGCGAGGCGACGCTGCTCAAGGCGGCCCGCGCGATCAGCGCGCTCGGCCCGCGCATCGTCGTGATCAAGCGCGGCGAGTACGGCGCGGCGCTCTTCGTCGACGGCCGCTTCTTCGGGGTGCCCGGCTACCCGCTCGAGGAGGTCTTCGACCCGACGGGGGCGGGGGACTCGTTCGCCGGCGGCTTCGTGGGCTACCTGGCCGCCTCCGGCCAGACCAGCCCCGACCTCGAGCACCTGCGCCGCGCCGTGGCCTACGGCTCGATCGTCGCCTCCTTCAACGTCGAGGAGTTCGGGACCGAGCGGGTGCAGCGGCTGGGCCGCGACGAGGTCGACGGGCGCGTCCGCGACTTCCACGCGATGACGTCGTTCGTCCTCGCCTGAGCCGGCCACCCGACCCGCCTGACGGGCGCCGGTTGGTAGCCTGCGGTCCGTGAAGGTCCACCTCCCCGACGGCACTGCGCTCGACCTGCCCGACGGCGCGACCGGGCTCGACTGCGCCCGCGCGATCGGCGAGCGCCTGGCCAAGGCGGCCGCGGCGATCGAGGTCGACGGCGAGCTGCGCGACCTGCGCCTGCCCCTGCCCGACGGCGCCACGGTGCGGATCCTGCGCGTCGGCGACCCCGAGGCCCTGCCCGTCCTGCGCCACTCGACGGCGCACGTCCTCGCGGAGGCCGCCCGCCACGTCTTCCCGGGCGTGAAGATCTCAATCGGCCCGGCGATCGACAACGGCTTCTACTACGACTTCGACTTCCCCGAGCAGATCGGCGAGGCGGACCTCCGGCGCCTCGAGGACGAGATGCGCCGGATCCTCAAGACGCGCCACGCCTTCGAGCGGGGCACCATCGAGCGCGACGAGATCCGCCAGCGCTTCGTCGACGAGGATGAGCAGTACAAGGTCGAGCTGATCGACGACCTGCCCGTCGACGAGCCCCTGACGGTCTACACGCAGGACGACTTCACGGACCTCTGCCGCGGCCCGCACCTGCAGGACACCGGGCCGATCAAGGCCTTCACGCTGACGCACCTCGCCGGCGCCTACTGGCGTGGCGACGCGAGCCGGCCGATGCTGACGCGCGTCTACGGGACCGCCTTCTTCACGCAGGAGGACCTCGACCAGCACCTGCACAACATCGAGGAGGCGCTCAAGCGCGACCACCGCCGCCTCGGCCGGGAGCTCGACCTCTTCTCGTTCAACGACGTCTCGCCGGGCGCGCCCTTCTGGCACCCGAAGGGCATGGTCGTCTGGAACACCCTGGTCGACATGTGGCGCGACGAGAACGGCGCGCGCGGCTACCAGGAGGTGAAGACGCCGATCCTCTACGCGTCCGACCTCTGGAAGACCTCGGGCCACTGGGACAAGTTCCGGGACAACATGTACCTGCTCGAGATCGAGGAGCGCGCCTTCGGCATGAAGCCGATGAACTGCCCGGCGCACTGCATGATCTTCAAGAGCGAGCGGCGCTCCTACCGCGAGCTGCCGCTGCGCATGAACGAGGTGGGCCTCGTGCACCGCCACGAGCCCTCGGGGACCCTCCACGGCCTGATGCGGGTGCGCCACATCACGCAGGACGACGCGCACCTCTTCATCACCGTCGACCAGATCGAGGAGGAGGTGCAGGGCGTGCTCGGCTTCGCCCTCGACCTCTACGAGCTGTTCGCGATGGACTTCCGGATCGAGCTCTCCACGCGCCCGGAGGTGCGGGTCGGCGACGACGCGATCTGGGACAAGGCGGAGGAGGCCCTGCACCGCGTGCTGCAGGCGCGCGGCATCGACTACCGCGTCAACGAGGGCGACGGCGCCTTCTACGGGCCCAAGATCGACCTGCACCTGACGGACTCGCTCGGCCGCTCCTGGCAGTGCGGCACTGTCCAGCTCGACTTCAACCTGCCGGACCGCTTCGAGCTCGTCTACACGGGCTCCGACGACCGCGACCACCGGCCCGTGATGATCCACCGGGCCCTGCTCGGCAGCTTCGAGCGCTTCATCGGGATCCTGATCGAGCACTACGGCGGCGCCTTCCCGCTCTGGCTGGCGCCCGTCCAGGCCGTGGTGCTGCCGATCGCCGATCGCCACGTCGAGGCCGCGGAGCTCGCCTGCGCCACCCTCAAGGCGGCGGGGCTGCGCGCCCAGGTCGACGCCCGCGGCCT
>JBEGMS010000304.1:0-9991 GCA_041182985.1 Actinomycetota bacterium | reverse complement strand
CACTACGCCTTCCCCGCGGGCGGGGGACGGCGGGAGCCGCAGCCGTCGGACCGCGACCCCCGCCGGGTGATCGGCCTAGTGGAACTGCTCCTCCTCCGTCGACCCGATCAGGGCCAACGTGGAGCTCGCCCCGGCCGAGGCGATGGTGGAGATGAGATCGAAGTAGCCGGCGCCGACCTCGCGCTGGTGGCGCGTGGCCGTGTAGCCCTCGCCCTCCATCGCGAACTCCCGCTCCTGGAGCTCGACGTACGCGGTCATGCCGGACGCGGCGTAGCCCTTGGCCAGCTCGAACATCGACGCGTTGAGCGCGTGGAAGCCGGCGAGGGTGATGAACTGGAACTTGTAGCCCATCTCGCCGAGCTCGTGCTGGAAGGCGGCGATCTCCTCGTCGGAGAGGGCGCGCTTCCAGTTGAAGGACGGCGAGCAGTTGTAGGCGAGCAGCTTGCCCGGGAACTGGGCGTGGATGGCCTCGGCGAAGCGGCGGGCCTCGTCGATGTCCGGGGTGCCGGTCTCGCACCAGATCAGGTCGGCGTACGGGGCGTAGGCGAGGCCGCGGGCGATCGCGGACTCGATGCCGCCGGTGACGCGGAAGTATCCCTCGGGCGTGCGCTCGCCCGTGGTGAACTCCCGGTCGCGCTCGTCGACGTCCGAGGTCATCAGCGTCGCGGCGAGGGCGTCGGTGCGGGCGACGAGGATCGTCGGCACGCCGGCGACGTCGGCCGCGAGGCGGGCCGCCTGCAGCGTGCGCACGAACTGGCTGGTCGGCACGAGCACCTTGCCGCCGAGGTGGCCGCACTTCTTCTCGGAGGCGAGCTGGTCCTCGAAGTGGACGCCGGCGGCGCCCGCCTCGATCATCCCGCGCATCAGCTCGTAGGCGTTGAGCGGGCCGCCGAAGCCGGCCTCGGCGTCGGCCACGATCGGCGCGAACCAGTCGATCGAATCGTCGCCCTCCGACCAGGTGATCTGGTCGGCGCGGCTGAGCGCGTTGTTGAGGCGGCGCACCATCGCGGGCACCGAGTTGGCGGGGTAGAGCGACTGGTCGGGGTAGACCGAGCCGGACAGGTTGCCGTCGGCCGCGACCTGCCAGCCGGACAGGTAGATCGCCTTCAGGCCGGCCTTGACCATCTGCACGGCCTGGCCGCCGGAGAGGGCGCCGAGGGCGTGCACGGGGTGCTCGGTCGTGATCAGGTCCCAGAGGCGGGCCGCACCGCGCTCGGCGAGCGTGTGCCGCGGCACGACCGAGCCGCGCAGCTTGACGACCTCCTCCGCGGAGTAGACGCGCTCGATCCCCGCCCAACGGGGGTCGGACTGCCACAGGGTTTCGAGATCGGCGATCTGCTGATCGCGCGTCATGCGCTCGCTCATCGGGGGAACCTCCACGTCGACGGACCCGGTGTCCGGGTTGTGATCGCACGAGGGTACGGTCCGAGATCCATAAAGTCGAATCGAAATCAATCGTCTTTTCGATCGATATGATCTATCGAACAATGGATTCGGGCCAACTCGAGGCATTCGTGCGGGTCGCGCGGGCGGGGCGGCTCGGCCCCGTGGCGGCGGAGCTGTTCCTGACGCAGCCGGCGCTGACCGCGCGGCTGCAGCGGCTCGAGCGCGAGGTCGGCGGGCCGCTCTTCACGCGCTCGCGGCGCGGCATGCGCCTGACGCCGGCCGGGCGCGCGTTCCTGCCCTACGCCGAGCGCACGCTCGAGACGATCGTCGAGGGCGCGCGCCTCGTCGGCGACCTCACCGCCGCGGGCGGGGGCGCGCTCGTGATCGGGGCGCCGCCCGCGATCAGCACCTACCTCCTGCCGGGACTCCTGCGCGACCTGACGGCGCGCTCGCCCGAGATGGAGCTGTCGGTCCGCGGCGGCCACTCGGACGAGGTCCTCGAGATGGTCGTGCGCGACGAGGTCCAGGTCGGCCTGATCCGCGAGCTGTCCCATCCGGAGCTCGTCACCGAGCGCGTCTACGAGGACGAGCTGGTGCTGGTCTGCGCCCGCGGGCACCGGCTCGCCCTGCGCGGCACCGTCGCGATCGAGCAGCTCGCCGACGAGCGGCTCGTCCTGTTCGACCGCCGCTCGTCGTTCGCCGACGTCGCGCTGACCCTGTTCCAGCGCGCGCGCCTGCAGCCCCGCGCCTACCTCGAGATGGACAACTCGGAGGCGGCGGCGAGCATGGTGGAGGAGGGGCTCGGTGTCGCGCTCCTGCCGCGCACGGCGATCGGCTGGGCGCTCGCCGACGGCGCGCTGGTCGAGCTGCACCTGCTCGACACGCCGCCGATGACGCGCCCCGTCTCCCTCGTCTACCGCCGCGACACCCCGCTCAGCGCGCCGGCCGAGGCCTTCCTCGAGCTCGCCCGGGGCCTCTCCGCCCGCTAGGGCCCGGGGTTGACGACGGGCCTGACCGCCTCCGCGAGCCAGGCCGTGTAGGCGGCCCGGCCGCGCCTGTTGAGGTGCGCGGAGTCGGAGTAGCCGTCCGCGTAGGCGGCCTCCCGCACGGCGAGCGGCGCGACGAGGAGGGGCGCGCCGACCAGCTCCTCGAAGCGCCGCGGCACGGACGGGTCGACCAGCGGGTCGACGCGGCGCGGGACGAGCGCGAACACCACCGGCACCCCGTGCTGCTCGCCCCACGCCCGGAACAGGCGCAGGTAGTGGAGCTCGCGCTCCCACAGCGGGTTGTCGAAGTCGGTCGTGATCGGGGCCTGGTCGCTCCACGCCGTCCCGGGCGGCACGTGCTCGGCCTCGTCGGCGCGGATCGCGCGCGGGCGGTAGCGGCGGTCGCCGCCCGAGCAGTCGCCGTGGCGCGTGCCCGCGCGCCGGGCCTCGGGCGCGAGCGGCACGTTCTGGTCGGGGCGGCCGGTGATCGCGTACTCGACGTTGAGGTCGACGCGGCGGCGCAGCTGCTCGCCGAGGTCGCGCAGCCGCCAGTGCAGGGGCTCCGACGGCCGCGTGGAGAGGTCGGCGAGCAGGCGGTCCATGGTAACCGCGCCGGAGAAGTTGCGGTAGTAGTCGTACTGGAAGGGGCTGTCCGCCATCCGGAACGTCGGCTCCGGCGGCAGGGCCACCTCGACGATGACGGCCTGCGTGATCCCGCGCTCGGCCGCCACGTCCAGCAGCTGCTGGTACATGAAGTCCGTGCCGCGGAAGGAGCGGCCCGCGTTGAGGATCGGGTGCTCCAGCTTCGGCGGGTTGAGGCCGCGGGCGAGGCCGGTGGGGGAGATGCCCCACTTCGTGCGCGACGTGCCGAAGATCGCGATGCTGACCGGCCCCCGGGTGCGGTAGACCTGGTCGTAGAGGCAGTTGAGGTTCGCGGCGTAGCGCACCTCGGCGGCGTCGGAGCGCTCGACGAGGCGCACGAGGCCGATGCCCATCGCGACGAGGAGCGCCGCGCAGGCGGCCTGGATCAGGTGCCGCCGGCGCCGGCTCATCGGGCGAGCGTGATGCGGATCCGGCCGAGCGCGTCGTCGGCGCGCCGAACGGCCTCCTCGACGGTGTCGCCCACGGCGATCGCGAAGCCCTTCCGGTCGCCGTCCACCTGGACGGGCCGGATCTCCATGCCGGGCTCGAGCCAGCACATCGCGTCGACGACGCCGGGGGCGGTCCGCACGTCGTCGAGGCCGTCCCAGGCCGCGACGGTGCCGACCGGCAGGTGGCCCGGCGTGGAGGTGAGGAAGCGGATCGCCAGCGGACGCTCGAACTGCGGCGTCGCGATCGCGTCGGGGACCTCCGCGCCGACCGCGGTCCGCAGGACGACGTCGAGCAGGTCGACGCCCGCGCCGTAGAGCGGCACGTCGCCCATGCGCCCGCCGGGGATGCGGGAGGCGATCTCGACCATGTAGGTGGCGCCGGGCCCGCCGGCGAGGACCTGCGGGTAGGCGACGCCGTTCACGAGGCCGGTCGCCTCGATCGCCGCGGTCGCCACCTCGCGCACCGCCTGCGCCGCCGCGTCGCCGACTTGGGTCGGGAAGCGGTGCAGGGTGGCCACGCCGAAGCCGACGCCCTCGGGGCGCACGCGGTCGGACAGGGACACGATCGAGACCGCGCCGCCGCGCACCACGGCCAGCACGTTGACCTCGGGCAGGTCGTGGAAGCGCTCCATGATCACGCGCCCCGTGGACGAGGCTGCGAAGGCCTCGTCGGCCCAGGCGAGGACGTCGTCGAGCGAGCCGACCTGCGCGATGCCGCGCTGGCCGCTCGAGTCGGCGGGCTTGATCACCGCGGGGAAGCCGATCTCGGTGGCCAGGGCCACGAGCTCGTCGCGCGAGCCCGCGCTGCCGAAGGCGGGCTGGGGCACGCCGGCCTCGTGGAAGCGCTCGCGCATCGCCACCTTGTCGGTCATCAGCTGCGCGGTGCGCCGCCCGATCGAGGGCAGGCCCGCGTCCTCCGCGACCGCCGCCACCTGGGGCACCGCGCGGTCCGAGGCCACCGTCATCACCCCGTCGACGGCCTCCTCGCGCGCGATCCGCACGAGGTCCTCGTGGGCGCTCGCCGCGTGGCCGGCGTCCGCGATGGCGAGGCCCGGGGCGTCCGCGCGGGCGTCGACGGCCACGACGCGGTAGCCGAACTCCTCCCGGACGCGGCGGATGTAGGGCACCTGGTGGCGCCCGGCGCCGATGAAGAGGACCGCAGGCATCGTCCGCTCAGAATCTACCGGACGGTATGCTCACCGCGATGGCCGTCGTCGACGTCGCGATCCATCCCGACGCGCCCGCGCCGGCCGACATCGTGGTCGTCGTCGATACGGTGCGCGCGACCACGACGATCGCGCATGCCTTCGCGGGCGGCTACCGCCGCGTGATCTGCGTCCCCGACCCCGAGGCGGCGCACGCGGAGGCCGCGCGGATCGGCCCGGGCGCCGTCCTCGCCGGTGAGGACAAGGGCGCCCGCATCCCCGGCTTCGCCCTCGGGAACTCGCCGACGGAGTTCTCGCCCGCGCAGGGCGACGACGTGGTCTTCGTGACCCGCAACGGGGTCCAGGCGATCCTGGCGGCGAGCCGCGAGGCCGCCACCGTGCTCTGCGGGGCCCTCGTCAACCTCGAGGCCGTGGCGCGCGCGGTGCGGCCCCACCTCGACCGGGGCGAGTCCCTGGTGGTCCGCTGCGCGGGCACGCGGGGGGCCGTCGCCGTCGAGGACTGCTACACGGCGGGGCGCCTGGTCGACCTGCTCGGCGACGGCCCGGAGCTGACCGACGGCGCCCGCGTGGCCCGCGCCGTCGCCCGCGCCTACGCGACGCCGCTCGACTGCCTGCTCGAGGCCCAGTCGACCCGCAACATCACGCCGCTCGGCCACGGGCCCGACGTGGAGATCGCGGCGCGGATCGGCAGCCTCGACCTCGTCCCGCGGGTCGTCGAGGCCGCGGACGGCCGGGTCGTCCTGCAGGTCGCCTGAGTCCGGCGCCCGCCCTACGCTGTGGCCATGGCGAGCCACACGCTCGAGGTCGGCCTGCGCGGCACCCGCAACTACGTCCAGGGGTCGCAGATCCTCGCCCGCACGGCGGAGATCGTCGCGCGCGAGCATCCCGGCGCCGTCCTCGTCACGGCCAAGTTCACGCGCATCACGCTGCTCGGCGTCGAGCTCGTGCTCGGCGACGGCGAGGCCCCGTCGGGCGGCGAGGAGATCGGGCGCGGGCAGTTCGACACCGGGGACGGACGGCTCCAGGCGCGCTGGTTCGAGGTGCCGGGGCCCGAGGCGCCCCGCATCGACGACGTGCCGGGCTCCACGTCGGGGCTCGCCCCCGACGGCCGGGGCGGCGGCCGGGCCGACTTCGCGATCGCGGGCACGTTCGAGTCCTACCTCGCGGCCGTGATCGAGTGCGTGAAGGCGCTGCACGCGGGGCGCGCCGAGCGGGTCTCCGACATCTGGTTCACGGCGCTCGTCGGGGCGCGCCTGCCCGTCACGCCGACCTATCCGACCGCGGGGTCCCTGGCCGTCGGGCTCAAGATCGAGCGGATGGTCGAGGGCCGCCTGCAGACGCTCAGCGTCGTCGAGACGGCGGGGGATGGCGCACCGCCCGCGTACCAGATCTGCTTCTCTTGCGTCATCGGGGATTAGACGAACGGCACCACGGGAAACGGGGGAATCCATGACACGCGAAGAGGCGCTCGCCGCCATCACCAAGGCCCTGACCGAGACGGTCGGCTCGGTCGACGGGGACGTCACCGAGGACACCGACCTCGTGGCCGACGGCATGCTCGACTCGCTCGACTCGATGACCTTCCTGTTCGAGCTCGAGAACGGCCTCGGCGCCAAGCTCGAGGCGATCGACGAGACCTACGAGGACTTCCGCGTCGGGGCCCTCGTGGACATCGTGGTCCAGGCGACCGCGTGACCCCGGCGCGCCGGGCGGCCGGGTAGCGACGACGGGGCGGGGCGGTGCTCGCCAGCATCCAGATCCTCGTGCTCGTCACCCTCGCGGCGAGCCTCGTCTACTGGCTGCTGCCCGCGGGCTGGATCGAGGGCCGGCGTGCGGTCCTGCTCGTCGTCTCCGGCGTCCTGATCTACATCTGGAACCCGGAGACGCTCTTCATCGCCGTCGCCACGGCGCTGCTCGCGTGGCTCCTCTACGCGCTCTCCCGGCGGCACTCCCGGTACGGGTGGCTGCCGTGGCTGATCGTGCTGCCGCTCGTCGTGGACGCGATCGTGCCCCTCTCCGAGCTGATCCCCCTGCCGGTCGGCAGCCCGCGCAGCCCCCTGCTCACGAACCTCGCCACGCTCGGGCTCTCCTTCTACACGTTCAAGCTCTACGTCTCGATCAAGCAGGGCCTCAAGCTCGGGCGGCTGCCCTTTCGCGAGGTGCTGACGACCACGCTCTTCTACCCGGCCTTCCCGATGGGCCCGATCGACGGCTCGCAGACGTTCGACCGGGAGGCGCTCTCGCGCGACCCGGACGTGCGCCGCTGGGTGATGGGCGTCGGCCGCATCGGCATCGGCATCGTCAAGGTGTTCGTGCTCGGGGCCTGGGTCAAGGGCACCCTCTCCGTCGAGCTGTTCGGGGTGCCGATGGAGGGCGTCTACGCGCAGGGCTGGGACACGCCCGTGCACGCGCTGCTCTTCGCCTTCGTTTCGTTCCTCTACCTGTACGTCAACTTCTCGGGCTTCACCGACATCGCGATCGGCGCGGGCTGGATGTTCAACCTGGATCTGACCGAGAACTTCCGCTTCCCGCTGATCGCGCACTCGATCCAGAACTTCTGGCAGCGCTGGCACCTGTCCCTGTCGAGGTTCATCACGGCGTACATGTTCAAGCCGATGCTGCGGCGCACCGGGCGCACGACGCTGTCGCTCGTCGTCACGTTCACGCTGATCGGCCTCTGGCACGAGGTCTCCGTCGGCTACCTGCTGTGGGGCCTCGGCCACGGCACGGCCCTCGCCCTGACCACCTGGTACCGCGGCCTCGGCCGGGCGCGGCTGCCGCTGCCGGGCCCCGTCCGCACGGTCGGCGGCATCGTCGTCACGATGACCTTCGTCAGCGTCCTCAGCACCATCGCCAACCAGCCGTCGAACCGCGATCTCGCGCGGTACGTCGCATCATTCGTGGGAGTGCACCTGTGAACCGGAACCCCGACACCCCGCCCGCCTTCGGCCAGACCGCGCACGAGCTCGGCCAGGCGGTGGCAGCATGGGTCGTGGCGCACCAGCTGCTCGTCTACGTGGTCCTCGGCATCGTCGCCTGGGTCCTGGTCGCGCTCAACTACCCGCTCGAGTCGCTGACCCCGGTCTACGCCAACTACTAGGGAGCCGATGAGCCCCAGCCGCCGCCGACTGATCCAGCTGGTCTGCGCCCTCGCGCTGCTCGCGGGGCTCGGCGGCGTGTTCGCGCTGGTGGCGTGGTCCGACCAGCCGCACGTGCGCTACGCCTCGCTGCGCTGCATCTACCGGGAGATCTACCACGAGCGGGGCCCCGTCGACATCGTGGTGGTCGGCACGTCCCGCACGAAGTGGGGCGTCTCGCCGGAGACGGTCGCGGCATTCGCCGCGCCGGACGCCGACCCGCCGGCCGTCGTCCTCAACGTCTCACGCAGCTGGCGCGGCACGAACCAGATGCTGCAGCAGCTCGTCGACGTGCAGGCCGAGCGCGGCATCCGCACGGCGATCGTCGTCGAGTACTCCCGCGAGGGCGACGTCGTCGCCACCTCGCAGCGCTACTACGACTACTACCCCGACCACGCCGCGGTCGTGCCGCTGTCCACGTTCCGCGAGGACCACGCCTTCAAGCCGCGCGAGCCGGCCTACCTCAGGGCCCGCGACCTGTTCGAGCTCCTCCAGCTGCGCGTCGACTACGCGCTCGACCGGCTGCTGTCCGGCAAGGCCGCCAAGAACGACGTCATCCCCGTCGCCGAGCGGCCGGCCGGGGACTCCGGCGGCTGCACCGGGAAGGACCGTCCGCTGCGCCAGAAGGCCCTCGACGACTGGGCCGAGCGCACCACGACGCGGCTCGGCCCCTGGGACGAGCGCGAGCCGATCGGCTACCGGATCGGCGCGATCAACAACGACGCCCAGCGCGAGGCGATCCGCCGGATCGTCGCCTTCGGGGCCGAGCACGGGATCGGCGTCTACTTCGTGCTGATGCCGCGCTACTACGACTCGCCGACGAAGCAGGACTACCTCGACCGCTTCGAGCGGGAGTTCGGGGCGCCCCTGCTCGCGCCGCCGAAGGAGGTGCTGCGCGCGCTCAACGACGGGGGCTACTCCGACCCCAACCACCTCTGGGAGAAGGGCCGGCTGGCCTACTCGGAGTGGCTCGGCGGGGAGATCGCCCGCCGCTCGGGCGGCTAGAAGCGGCCGCGCCGGCTGCGCTCGAGCGGGGCGTAGGGATCGACGATGGCGTTGCCGCAGAACGTCCGCCGCTCCGCGGGCGCACGGAGCTGGACGAAGAAGCGGCGGTACGTCTCGTCGACGCAGTCATCGCCACGGCCCCACATCACGTGGGCGCCGCCCCGGGTCGTCAGCAGGTAGCCGTCGGCGAGCCGGGAGAAGACGGCGCGGGCCTGGCCGATCGGGGTGATCGGATCGGCGGTCGCGTTGGCCACGAGGACCGGCACGCCGGGCAGGGCGAGCGGCGCGGGGCGCTCGGGACCGGGCTCGGGGGCGGGCCACCAGACGCACGCGTAGTCGCTGGCGGCGGTCTGCCACCCGATCAGCGGGTACTGCGCGCCGACCGCGTCCGCCTCGGCGAGGAAGGCCGCGCTGCGCTCCGCGTCCGTGCCGTCGTAATAGCGGTAGTCGCGGCAGTCGACCCCGTAGTAGACGGCGTCCGACCAGGCCGGGTCGGGGGTCGGCTTGAGCGTCTGCGGGTCGAGGCCCGCGTTGATGTACGCGGCCTCGAGGAGCGGCCAGCGGTCACCCCGGCGCGCCTCGGCGAGCAATCCCAGCAGGTCCGCGCGGCCCGATGGGCTGTAGAGCGACGCGCTGACGGCGATCCCGAACAGCCCGCTGGTCAGGCTGCGGGTGACGGTCGGCTTCGACCCGGGCACGCGCACCGCGATCGGTGCGCGCTCGAGCCGGGCGAGCAGCCGCTGGTAGTAGCCGAGCGGATCGCCGCCGAAGTCGCGGCTGCAGCCCGTCCGCGTGCCGCAGACGCGGAGGGTGTCGGTGAGGACGCGCTCGAAGCTGGCCGCGGCGCTGGCCCAGAACTGCGGCCCGGTGAGGGTGAGGTCGACGACGCCGTCGATCGCCATCCGCCGCACCGCCTCCGGGTGGGCGGCGGCGTAGGTCTGGACGTACTGGGTGCCGTACGACTCGCCGTAGAGATAGAGGCCCGGCCCGTCGAGGGCGACGCGCAGGTCCTCGAGGTCCTCGACGGCCTGCGCCGTGCCCATGTAGGGGAGGAGGCGCCGAGAGCGCAGCTCGCCGGTGCAGTTGGCCGCGAAGGCCTGACCGGCCCGCTACGCCCTCAGCGAGGCCGACGCCGTGCGGGCCGGTCAGGCCTTCGCGGCCAACTGCACCGGCGAGCTGCGCTCACGGCGCCTCCTCCCCTACATGGGCACGGCGCAGGC
>JBEGMS010000303.1:0-3197 GCA_041182985.1 Actinomycetota bacterium | reverse complement strand
GACGTCGCCCGCGAACCCGTCGAGGGCGGGCATCGCCACGCGCACCGCGTCGCCCGTGCCGAGCTGGTCCTCCTGGACCACGGTCTCCGCATCGCCGACGGCGGCCCCGACGGCGTCCGCGGCGTCCGGCGGCACGACGACCACGATGCGCTCGGCCCCGGCCGCGCGGACCGCGGCGAGCACCCAGCCGACGAGCGGCCGACCCCAGATCGGGTGGAGCACCTTCGGCGTCGCGGACCGCATGCGGGTGCCCTTCCCGCCGGCCATCACGATGCAGGCGAGGGGTCGATCGGCGGTGGGGGCGGGGGGCGTCATCCGGCCCCTCAACACTAGTCCGTCAGGCGGGCGCGCTCGCCGCCACCCGGGCGACCTCGGCCTTGAGCTCGTCGACCGGGACGAACGAGATCCCGAGCGTCGAGTCGTGCCGCCAGCGGATCACCCCGGACGGGTCGATCACGAAGGTGCTGCGCTTCGTGCCGATCACCGGCGCCTTCGCCCCGTAGAGGGCGGCGACCCGGCGGTCGGGGTCGGCGAGCAGCGGCATGGTCAGGCCGTGCTTGTCGCGGAAGCGCGCCTTCGAGGCGACGTCCTTCGCGGAGATCGCGACCACGGTCGCCTCGCCGAGGCCGGTCAGCTCGTCGAGGTGCGAGGAGTACTCGCACAGCTGCTTCGTGCAGACCTTGGTGTCATCGCCGGGGTAGAACGCGAGCACGACCGTCCGGCCGCGCTGCTCCGACAGGCGGAAGGTGCCGTCGGGGCCGTCGAGCTCGAAGTCGGGGGCGGGGTCGCCGATGCCGGGGCTGGCCATGGTGCTCCTCGGTCGCAGGGGTGCGTCCCACCCTTCGCGGGGCCCGCCCGGGCGGACGGCGCGGGCGTGGTACAACCCCCGCATGCACACCCCCATCGAGACCGTCATCGTCAACGCGCGCGTGCGCACCATGGATCCCGGCAATCCGCACGCCACGGCGGTCGCGGTGGGGCACGGCGCGATCCTCGCGATCGGCACGGACGCGGAGATCCGCGCCCTGGCCGGCGGCGCCGAGGTGATCGACCTCGACGGGGCGGCGCTCGTACCGGGCATCACCGACAGCCACGTGCACCCGCTGATGGGCGCGCTGGACGCGGTCGGGGCCGACCTCCTCGACGCCTCCACCTGGGACGACGTCCTCGCCGCGATCCGCGCGGAGGCCGAGGGCAAGGGCCCGGACGAGTGGGTCGTCGGCTGGGGCCTGCTCTACGACGCCTTCGAGGGGCGCGAGATCCACCACGCGCTGATCGAGGAGGCCGTCGGCGGCCGCCCGACCTACCTCAAGTTCATGGACTTCCACACGGTGCTCGCCTCCAAGCGGGCGCTCGACCTCGCGGGCATCCACGGCCCGGTCCAGTTCACCGAGAACGCCGAGGTCATCTGCGACGCCGAGGGCCGCCCGACGGGTGAGCTGCGCGAGTGGGCCGCCATCGCCATGGTCGACGCCGCGATGCCGCCGCTCTCGGCCGCGCAGAAGCTCGACATGTACCACCGCCAGATGCGCGAGTTCGCGAAGGTCGGCATCACCGGCATCCACGGCATGGACGGCACGCTCGAGACGCTCGACATCCTGCGCGAGCTCGAGGCCTCGGGCCGGCTGCTCACGCGCCTGACGATGCCCTTCTGGTTCATGCCGGACATGCCCGAGGCGGAGTGGGAGGAGTACGTCCCGCACCGCGACGCGCGCGGCCGGCGCTGGCGCGGCGGCGTCGCCAAGTTCTTCATCGACGGCGTGATCGACACGGGCACCGCCTGGCTCGTCGAGCCCGACGCGATGGGCGACGGCCTGGCCCCGTTCTGGCCCGACCCGACCAAGTACCAGCGGGCGGTGAAGCGCTTCGCGGGCGCGGGCTTCCAGTGCGCGACCCACGCCTGCGGCGACATGGGCGTCCGCTACGCCCTCGACACCTACCGGCTGGCCGGCGCGGCGCCGGGCATCCGCCACCGCATCGAGCACATCGAGACCCTGCAGGCCTCCGACCTGCCGCGCTTCGCCGCCGAGGGCGTGGTCGCCTCGATGCAGACGCAGCACATGATGTGGCTCGACCCGGGCCGGCGCTGCAACTGGACGACGCGCATGGGCGACGCCCGCTGCGACCGCGCCTTCCCGACGCGCTCGCTGCTCGACTCGGGCGCCGTGGTGGCCCTCGGCTCGGACTGGCCCGTGGCCCGCTTCGACCCCCGCATCGGCATGGCCTCGGCGCAGCTGCGCCACGCCCCCGGCAACGGCCGGGAGCCCTTCGACGACCAGGCCCTGACCGGGCTCGAGGCGCTGCACGGGTACACCGTGGCGGCCGCGTACACGATCTCCGAGGAGCACCGGCTCGGCCGCATCAAGGTCGGCTACTGCGCCGACCTGACCGCCTACGCCGAGGACCCGGCGCTGTGCCCGGCCGAGGACCTGCCGGCCAACCCGTGCGTCCTGACGATGGTCGACGGCGAGGTCGTGCACCGGGGCTAGGTCAGGCGCGCGGCCCGACCCAGCGCTGCGGCTGCCCCGTCACCTCCGCGATCGCCTCGAAGTCGCGGTCGCGGTGGAGGATCGGCAGCTCGGCCTCGATCGCGGCCGCGGCGATCAGGAGGTCGAACACCGGAACGGTCCGGTGGCGGGGCCCGGGCAGCCGCGTCAGGTCCCGCTGGATCGACCGCGCACGCGCCAGCACCCCGCTGGTCATCTCCACGTGTCGGAGGCCGGCGAGGTCGCGGGCCCGCTCGTCGTACTCGGCCGTCGATCGGGTGCCGCGGAGCACCTCGAGGCAGACGGGCTCGCAGGTCGCGACGTCGCCGGCGAGGATGTGCGCGGCGAGCTCGAGCGCCTGATCGGGCGCGCGCTCGATCCAGATCAGCCCCGACGTGTCGAGGAGGCCGATCACTCGTCCTCGGCGAAGGGCCCGGTCTCGTGGCGCATCTGCCGGAGCTCCTCCTCCGTGATGTTGAAGGAGGTCTTCAGGAGGTTGCGACGGCGCACGAGATCCGCCGCCTCGCGCAGGGCGGTGTTGACGGTCTCCGTCGGGCCCGACGTCCCGAGCAGCCGCTCGGCGTCGGCCAGGAGCTCCGCGTCGATGTAGAGCGATGTGTGCTTCTTGGCCACGGCCATGCCCCCGATCACAGCGTACGTTCGGGGCTGAAGATAGCGTACGTCCGTGCCGCAGGCGCGCGGGATCCGCGC
>JBEGMS010000302.1:0-15193 GCA_041182985.1 Actinomycetota bacterium | reverse complement strand
CGCGTAATTCGTTTGATCCCATCGTGCTGCGGTTTCCCGCGGTCCCCGCCGTGCTCCTCCTGCTAGCCTTGACGGGGCAGGCGCAAGAGGCGATCGTCGGGGGGCCGCTTCGACGACTTCCTGCGCACAGCCCTCGAAAGATCCGCCGGAGACCACTGACGTGAATCAGCAGCTGATCCTGCTCCTCGTCGTCATGGCGGCGCTGTTCTACCTGCTCATCTACCGCCCGCAGGCGCGCGCCAAGCGCCAGCGCGAGGAGCTCGACCGCTCCCTCGAGGTCGGACGCGAGGTCGTCACGATCGGCGGCCTCCACGGCGAGATCGTCGCGATCGACGCCGAAACGGCCGACGTGGAGATCGCCGACGGCGTCGTCGTGACGTTCGAGCGCCGCGCCATCTCGGCCACCGCCCGCCCGCAGGGCGAGGACGAGGACCTCGACGAGGACGACGAGGACCTCGACGACCTCGAGGAGGACGAGGCCCTCGGCGACGAGGCCGACGAGATCGACCCCGAGGCCGTCGCGGACGCGGCGCACGGGGACGAGGGCGCGTCGTCCGACGGGGACGCCGGGCGCCCCGCCTGAGGCCGATGCTCCGCCGCAGCACGTTCCTGATCCTCGTCGCCGTGCTCGCGCTGCTCGTGGGCACGGGCGTGCTCTCCTACCTGCGCGCCCCGGTGCTCGGCCTGGACCTCCAGGGCGGCGCCGAGGTGACCCTCGAGGCCCAGCCCGAGAAGGGCCAGGAGGTCACCGAGGAGCAGATGGACCAGGCGGTGCAGATCCTGCGCACCCGCGTCGACGCCCTCGGCGTCGCCGAGCCCCAGATCCAGAAGGAGCAGGGCAACCGCATCTCGATCGCCGTCGCCGGCGAGGACGACCCGTCGCGCGTCTTCGCGCTGGTCGGCTCGACGGGCCAGCTCTACTTCATCGACCTCCAGGAGGGGCTCACGCAGGGGGTGTCGCGCTCGTTCGTCGCCGGAGCCGGCGTCGCGCCGAAGTCGACGCTCTACGACCTCCTCAAGGCGGTGCCGAAGGATCTCCAGGAGGGCGATCAGAGCCTGCTCTACGCCTTCAAGAAGGGCGACACCGCGGAGCCCCTGAACGAGTTCGGGGCGGTCGACGAGGAGCAGCTCCTGCTGCAGCTCGGGGAGCAGACGATCCCGGCCGACGTCGAGGTGCTCGGCGTGCCCAAGGACACCATCGCGGTGCGCTGCTCGAGCCAGAGCCCAGCCGGGTGCCCCCCGAACATCACGCCCGTCCCGTCGACGGCCGCCGAGCGGTTCTTCTGGTACCTGTTCGACCTGCCGCCGCCCGACCAGCGCCTGACCGGCGACGACCTCGACAGCGCCCGCTCGGACTTCGACCCGCAGACGGGACAGCCCGTCGTGCTGATGGACTTCACCGAGCGCGGCGCCGACCTGTTCGGGGCGATCACCAAGGACCTCGCGGAGCGTGGGCGGTCCGAGTGGAGCGCGTCGGGCGCCCAGCCCGGTTCGGAGGCCGTGTTCTTCCAGAACTTCGCGATCATCCTCGACGGCGAGCTGCAGACCTACCCGACGATCGACTTCGTCCAGAACCCGAACGGGATCGAGGGCGGCAGCGCCCAGATCACCGGCCTCGACAGCCCGGGCGAGGCCAACGACATCGCGCTGGTCCTGCAGTCCGGCTCGTTGCCCGTGCGCTTCGTCGCGCTGTCGTCGAGCCAGGTGTCGGCGACGCTCGGCGAGGAGTCGCTGCGCCAGGGACTGATCGCCGGCCTGGCGGGCCTGCTCCTGATGATGATCTACCTGGTCGTCTTCTACCGCTTCCTGGGACTCGTCGCCGACCTCGCCCTCGTGATCTTCGCGGCGCTGTTCTACGGGGTGATCCTCGCGATACCCGTCACGATGACCCTGCCGGGCATCGCGGGCATGATCCTGACCATCGGCGTCGCCGCGGACGCGAACATCGTCGTGTTCGAGCGCGTGCGCGAGGAGTACCGCTCCGGCAAGACGCTGCGCGCGGCGATCAGCGCCGGCTACTCGCGCGGCTTCCGCACCATCCTCGACGCCAACGCCGTCACCCTGATCACCGCCGGCGTCCTCTTCGTCGCCGCCCAGTCGACGGTCAAGGGCTTCGCCTTCCTGCTCGCCCTCGGCGTGATCGTGTCGATGTTCACCTCCGTGTTCGCCACCCGTGCGATCCTCAGCGTCCTGTCGGGCTTCCGCTGGTTCGACAACCCGCGCGTGATCGGCGCCACCACGAAGCCCGTCCGCTGGCGCTTCGACTTCGCCGGCCGCAAGCGGCTCTGGTTCGGCATCGCGGCGCTGACGATGGTCGTCTGCGCCGCCGCCATCGGGTTCCGCGGCCTCAACCTCGGGCTCGACTTCACCGGCGGCACCCGGATGGCCATCGTGACCGCCGAGCCGGCGACGGTCGAGGAGGTGCGAAGCATCCTCACGGAGGTCGACGGCGACCTGCGCACCGCGGTCGTGCGCGGCGAGGGCCAGCAGACCGGCAGCACCTTCACGAGCTTCCAGATCGACGCCAAGGAGATCCCGGCGAGCGAGATCCAGACGATCGCCCAGCAGGTCAACCGGGCGTACGGCCTCGAGCAGGAGATCGACGTGCGCACCGTGTCCGCGTCGTTCGGCTCGGAGATCCTGCGCGGCGCGCTGCTCGCGCTGGCCTTCTCGCTGCTCCTGATCATCATCTACATGGCGGTGCGCTTCGACTGGAAGTACTCCGTCCCGATGGTCGTCGCGCTCCTGCACGACCTCGTGCTCGCCGCCGGCGTCTACGCGATCTCCGGGCGGGAGGTGACCAGCGCCTCGATCGCGGCGCTCCTGACCATCCTCGGCTACTCGCTGTACGACACGATCATCGTGTTCGACCGCGTGCGCGAGAACGAGCGCGCGCTCAAGCGCCACACCTACGATCAGATCGTCAACATCTCGCTGTGGGAGACGGTCACCCGCTCCCTCAACACGTCGCTCTCGACCCTGGTCCCGATCCTCGCGCTGCTGATCTTCGGCGGCGACACGCTCCAGGACTTCGCCTTCGCGCTCGTCGTCGGCATCGCCTCGGGCGCCTACTCCTCGTTCTTCATCGCCTCGCCGCTCCTCAGCGTGCTCAAGTCCCGCGAGCCCGAGTACCGCGCTCGACGCGGGTCCGACGAGCTGCCGGCCTTCATCCTCGGCAAGGAGGGCGCCGCCGCCCAGCGCCAGCCGGTCGCCGTCGGCGCGGGTGCAGGCGCAGGAGCCATCGACGCCGACCTCGGGGCCGAGCTGCAGGCGGAGGCCGCCGAGCTGGAGGCCCGCGACGAGCCGGTGCCCGAGCCCGAGCCTGAGCCGGAACCCGGGCCCGCCACGGGCCCGTCCACGCCCTCCGCGCCGGAGGCGCCCGCCGCGTCGAAGGGTGGGCCGGACGACGCCGCCATCGAGGCGGCCCGCCAGCGGCGCGAGCAGCGCAAGGGCCGCAAGCGCCGCTGACGCGCGTCCGGCTGCGCGCCTAGCCTGCTCCCGTGGATCACGGCCGGCGCCTCGCGATCAGCCCGTGCCCCGTGGAGGCCTCCGCGCGCCTCGGGGCGGGCATCGGCTGCGGGCGCATCCTCGCCGACGCGATGGCGCGCCGCGGCTGGGACGATCCCGAGGAGCTGCGGGCCTTCCTCGACGCGGAGGGGCCCCTGCACGACCCCCTGCTGCTGGGTGACGCGCCCCGCGCGGTCGAGCTCGTCGCCGACGCGGTGCAGTCACGCCGCCGCATCGCCGTCCACGGGGACTACGACGCCGACGGGGTCTGCGCCACCGCGCTCCTGAGCGAGGGCCTCGCTGCGCTCGGGGCCGACGTGCGGCCGTTCATCCCGAGCCGCTTCGACGAGGGCTACGGCCTGGCGGTCGAGACCGTGGAGCGCCTGCACGCGGAGGGCGTCGAGCTCGTGATCACGGTCGACTGCGGCATCACCGCGGTCGCGGCCGCCCAGCGCGCCGCGGAGCTCGGCGTCGCGCTCGTCGTGACGGACCACCACCGCCAGGGCGAGGCGCTGCCCGACTGCCCGGTGCTCGCGCCCGCCCTCGGTGGCTACCCCTTCGACCAGCTGTGCGGCGCCGGGACGGCCTTCAAGCTGCTCGAGGCGCTCGTGGCGCGCCTCGACGGGGATCCGGCGATCCTCGAGGGCGTCGCCGACCTCGTCGCGATCGCCACCGTCGCGGACCTCGTACCGCTCGTCGGCGAGAACCGCGCGCTCGCGCGCTGGGGGCTCAAGCGCATCGCCGCCGGCGGGCGGCTGGGGCTCGACACCCTGATGCGCGTCGCGAAGGTCGATGCGCGCACGGTCGACGCGGGCGCGATCGGCTTCCGGATCGGCCCGCGCCTCAACGCGGCGGGCCGGCTCGAGCACGCCGACGCGGCGCTGCGGCTCCTGATGACGCAGGACCCGCGCGAGGCCCACGAGCTCGCGGAGGAGCTGGACGGCCTCAACCGCCGCCGGCGGTCCATCGAGGACCGCATCCTGCGCGAGGCGCTCGAGCAGCACGCAGCCCTGCCGGAATCGCGCCAGGCCGCCCTCGGGACGGTGCTCGCGCAGGACGGTTGGCACGCGGGCGTCGTGGGGATCGTGGCGAGCCGCGTGGTGGAGCGGCTGCGCCGCCCCGCCGTCCTCGTGGCGATCGACGGCGACACCGGCCGTGGCTCGGGGCGCAGCCTCGACGCCTTCGACCTGCACGCGGCCCTGGCGGCCTGCGACCCGCACCTCGAGCGCTGGGGCGGGCATCGGGCGGCCGGCGGCGTCACGGTCCGCGTCGACCAGCTGGACGCCTTCGCGGCGGCGTTCGAGGCCCACGCCACCCGGGCCCTGACCGGGGCCGACCTGCGGCCCATCGAGCGGATCGACGCCGTCGCCGCGCTCACCGACGTGACCCTCGAGACCGCGCAGGACCTCGCCCGGCTGGAGCCCGTCGGGATGGGCAACCCCGCGGTCACGGTCCTGATCCCCGCCGCGGAGCTCGACGAGGTGCGGCGGATCGGCGGGGAGGGCCGGCATCTCGACATGCGGGTGCGGACCGCCGCCGGCTCCTGCCGCTGCGTCGCCTGGTCGCACGGCGAGCGGCACGCCGAGCTCGCGTCCGGCGGCCGCGTCGACGTCGCGGCGCGGATCGAGCGCAGTGTCTGGCAGGGGACGGAGCGCGTCGAGCTCGTGGCCCGGGCGATCCAGCCCCTGCCCGACGACCTGCCCGCCGCCGCCGGCCTCTGCCCGACCCCCTGCGATGCGACGTGTCCGCACCTGGTGCCCGCGGCCGTGCCGACCGCGTGGCCGGAGGGCGGGGTCGAGCCCGAGGCGATGGCGGACGGCCGCGACGGCGGGGCGATCGCGGAGCTGACGCGGCTCGCGGCGACCGGCCAGGGCCTGCTCGTGGTCGTCGCCGACGTCGCGCGCCGGCGGGCGATGCTCGACCAGGCGCTGCACCCGGCCCGCTTCGGCCTGCGCGGGGCCCTGCTCTGCTCGCGGATCTGCGCCCCGGCGGCGCTCGACGCGCGGCTCGCGCTGCTCGCGGAGGGCCCGTACATCGCCCTCGCCGACCAC
Organism: Actinomycetota bacterium; assembly: GCA_041182985.1. GTDB lineage: Bacteria > Actinomycetota > Thermoleophilia > Gaiellales > F1-60-MAGs149 > F1-60-MAGs149. Next base: position 9,635 of record JBEGMS010000302.1, on the reverse strand, counting down.
GAGACGCTCGCGCTGCGGCCCGAGATCGCCGCGGCCTTCACGGACGCGGTCCTGCTCGATCCCGGCCCCGTCGGCTGGCGGGCCCCGGCCGGTCCGCGCTGGACGCGGGTCGACGGGCCGGCCGAGCGGGCCTTTGCGGAGCGGGCCCGGGCCGCCCTCGGCGCGGCCTAGCCGGTCCGCCCGGACGGCGGCCTCCGGTACCATCAGAGGGGCGATGTCCGCCGTCTCCAGCCTCGCGCCCGCTGCCGAGGTCCACCGCGACCTCCTGGACGAGCTGCTCGAGGACGTGCGCGAGTACGCGCCCGACGTCGACGAGCGGCGGATCGCGCAGGCCTTCGAGCTGTCCTGCCTGCACCACGACGGCCAGCTGCGCAAGAGCGGGGAGCCCTTCGTCTACCACCCCTGGGGCGTCGCGAAGATCTGCGCCCAGCTGCGCCAGCCCGAGGACGTCCTGATCGGGGCGCTCCTCCACGACGTGGTGGAGGACACTGCGGCGACCGCCGACGAGGTCGGGGCGCGCTTCGGCCCGCAGGTCCAGCTGCTCGTCGAGGGGGTGACCAAGCTCTCGCGGATCCAGTTCGCGTCGCGCGAGGAGGCCGAGGCCGAGAACTACCGCAAGATGATCCTCTCGATGGCGGAGGACATCCGCGTCATCGTGATCAAGCTCGCGGACCGCCTGCACAACATGCGCACGTTGTCGTTCCTCGGCAAGCAGAAGCAGCTGCAGAAGGCCAAGGAGACGCTCGAGGTGTACGCGCCCCTCGCGCACCGCCTCGGCATCCACTCGGTCATGTGGGAGCTCGAGGACCTCGCCTTCGCGACGCTCTACCCGCGCAAGTACGCCGAGATCGAGTCGATGGTCAACGAGCGGCGCGCCGACCGCGAGCGCTACGTCGCCGAGGCGGGCCAGATCCTGCTCGCCGAGCTCGAGAAGGTCGGCATCCACGCCTCGATCGCGGGGCGCGCCAAGCACTTCCACTCGATCTACGAGAAGATGACGCGCCGCGGCAAGGAGTTCAACGAGATCTACGACCTCACCGCGATGCGCGTGCTGGTCGACTCGGACCGCGACTGCTACGGCGCGATCGGCGTCATCCACGCCCTCTGGAAGCCGATGCCGGGCCGCTTCAAGGACTACATCGCGGTCCCGAAGACGAACGGCTACCAGTCGCTGCACACGACGATCATCGGGCCGCACGGCAAGCCGCTCGAGATCCAGGTGCGCACCCCGCAGATGCACCAGCGCGCCGAGTACGGCGTCGCGGCGCACTGGCTCTACAAGGACAAGGATCGCGGCCCTAACCAGTGGCTGGCCGACCTCGTCGAGGCCCCCGAGGGCGATCCGGCCGGTTACCTCGCCGAGCTGCGCAGCGGCCTCGTCGACGACGAGGTCTTCGTGTTCACGCCGAAGGGCGAGCTGAAGGCGCTGTCCGCGGGGGCGACGCCGCTCGACTTCGCCTATGCCGTCCACACCGACGTCGGCCACCGCTGCGTCGGCGCGAAGGTGAACGGCCGCATCGTGCCGCTGTCGGCCACGCTCAAGAGCGGCGACATCGTCGAGATCCTGACCTCGAAGGCGGACCGCGGGCCGTCGCGCGACTGGCTCGGCGTCGCCCAGACGACGCGCGCTCGCAACAAGATCCGCGCCTGGTTCGCGCGCGAGCAGCGCGAGGACACCGAGGCGCGGGGGCGCGAGATGCTGCAGCAGGCGCTGCGCCAGAACAAGCTGCCGACGCAGCGGATCGCCTCCTCGCCGGTGCTCGCCGGCGTGATGCGCGAGATGGGCTACCGCAAGGCCGAGGAGTTCTACGTGGCCCTCGGCGCCGGCAACATCACGGTGCCGCAGGTGATCGGCAAGCTGCTCGCGCACCTCAAGACCGAGGAGGTGGCGACCGAGCCCGCGCCGACCCGCAAGGGCGGCGGGCGCACCCGCGCGCTCGCCTCCGACTCCTACGGGATCGTCGTCGATGGCGTCGAGGACCCGGGCGTGATGGTGCGGATGGCGAAGTGCTGCACCCCGGTGCCGGGTGACCCGATCGTGGGCTACATCAGCGTCGGCCGCGGCATCACGATCCACCGCGAGGACTGCCCGAACGCGCGCCAGCTGGCGCGCACGCCGGAGCGCTTCGCGGGCGTCGCCTGGAGCGGGGAGGAGCCCGAGGCCTCGTTCCGGGTGGGGATCAGCGTCGACGCCTGGGACCGCCCGCGCCTGCTCGAGGACATCGGCCGCACCGTGGCCGAGCACGGCTGCAACGTCGTCGAGTACGGGGGGCACACGGGCGAGGGCATGGCCCGCAACTGGTACGTGCTCGAGATCGGCGACCTGCGGGAGCTCAAGGCGGTGCTCGCCTCGCTGCGGCAGGTCGACTCGGTGATCGACGCCTACCGGGTCACGCCGGGCGCGGCCGACTAGGCGCGCGCGCCGGGCCCGTACGCGAGCGGGTTGAGCTCGCCGCGGGCGAAGCGGTCGGGCGCGAGCGCGGCGATGTCCACGGCGGGCTCGCGGCCGACCATCACGTCGGCGAGGACGCGGCCGATCGCGGGCGTGGACTTGAGGCCGTGCCCCGACCAGCCGGCGCAGACCCAGAGGTCCTCGACGCCGGGGACCGGCCCGACGACCGGGTGCCAGTCGGGGGTGTGGTCGTAGGCGCCGCCCCAGCCGCCGACCAGCGGCTGGCCGGCCAGTGACGGGAAACGCGCCGCGAGCGCGGTGCGGATCGCCTCCTCGTAGCCGTCGAGGAGGGGCAGCTGGCAGTCGTCGCGCACGTGGATCTCCGGCGTCCCGGCCTGGTAGGCGACGACCCAGATGTCGCGTCCGGCGGCCGACCGCACGACCACGTTGGAGACGGCGTCGGAGGTGACGGCGGCGGGGCCGACCTGGCCGGGGTCGAGGCGAAGGACGGCGACCTGGATGCGGCTGAGCGCGATCGGGGCCTCCCAGCCGAGCGGGTCGAGCAGCTCGCCCGACCAGCCTCCCGTGGCGACCACCACGCGGCCGGCGTGGATCTCCTCGCCGCCCCGCAGGCGCACGCCGACGGCGCGCCCGCCGGCGACGAGGATCTCCTCGACGGCCGCGTCCTGGCGCAGGTCGAGGCCGCGGGCCAGCGAGTCGAGAGTCCAGCCCGCGATCATCTGGCGGGCGTCGCAGACCCCGCCCGCCGGCTCGTAGGCCGCGCCGGCCACGTCGTCGAGCGCCATCAGGGGCTCCACGGCCCGGATCTCGTCGGGGGCGATGAAGGCGGTGTCGAGGCCGAGGGCGCGCTGGCGCTCGACCTGGCCGCGGCAGACGTCGGCGAGCCGCTCGGGGACGGGCAGGAGGTAGCCCGTGGGCACGTAGCCGCTGGCGCCGACCCCGACCTCCCGGTCCCAGTTGATCAGGATCTCGGTGCCGAGCATCGACAGCCCGATCAGGACGGGGTTCGTGTAGTGGCGACGGACCATCCCGAACGTGAGCCCCGAGTCGCCCGCGCCCGGGTGGGCGCGATCGACCACGGTGACGGAGCCGGCCCCGGCGCGCAGGAGCGCGTTGGCGGTGGAGGAGCCGACGAGCCCCGCTCCGATGATGCAGACGTCGCAGGTGGAGGCCACGGGGGGACGCTACCACCTGCACCTGCGTCCCGGGCAGCCGTGCTGTACCGTGCCCTCGTCACCCGCATTGGAGGGGTAGGAGATGACGGACATCCTCGATGGCGAGAAGCTGATCTGGGCCGGGCGGCCGACCTGGAAGTGGTCGCTGACGTTCATCCTGCGGTGGGGGATCCTCGCCTGCATCCCGCTCCTGGTCGGCATCGTGCTGAGCCAGGTCTCGAGCGTTGCGGTGACCTGGTTCCTCGCCGCCACGGTGATACTCGTCGCGATCGTCGTCGTGCTCGCCTGGCTGCGGCGGCTCGATACGCACTACACGGTCACCGACCGCCGGCTGATCGTCCGCCACGGCATCCTCAACCGCAACGAGCGCAGCGCCAGCCTCGAGCGCATCCAGAACGTCAACACGGGCCAGGGCCTGCTCGGGCGACTGCTCAACTTCGGCGACGTCGAGTTCGACACGGCCGGCTCCGAGGTGGGTGACGCGGAGCTCGCGCTGCGCGGCGTCAACGACCCGCATCAGGTGCGCGACGACCTCGACCGGATCCTGATCGGCCGCAGCCCGTCATCGACCGGGGTCTAGGCCCTACGGCTCCCAGTCCTCGCCGCCGATGTCCCAGCCCACGAGGCAGAAGGGGCTGAGCAGGTCGGCGACGCGCTCCCACGCGGCGCGTGCCGCGTCGTCGAGGGGCGCGCCGGAGACGAGCTCCGCGACGACGTCGTCCTCGTAGCGGATCGGCACCTCGGCGGCTCGCTCGCCGGCCGGGCCGGACCAGGGGCCGTCGGTGAGGGCGCCCTCCTCGACGAAGCGGATGCCGACGCCGGCCCCGCTGGCGGAGGCCAGCGCATCGACGGCCGCCCGCAGGATCGCGTCGGACTCGTCGCCCCCGTCGACGATGGCCGCCACCGCGGCGACGAGCGCCTCGTGGTCCGTCATCCGCGGATCACCGCGAGCACCTCGTCGCGGCGCTCGGCCATCTCCGTCGCGGTCTGGGCCTCGAGGTTGAGGCGCAGGAGGGGCTCGGTGTTGGACGGGCGCACGTTGAAGCGCCAGGTGTCGTGGTCGATCGAGATGCCGTCGAGGTGGCTGATGGTCGCCCCGGCGCCGTAGCGGTCCTTGAGCTCCTGCAGCTTGAGGGCGACGTCGGGGACGGGGGAGTTGATCTCGCCGGTGATGTGGTACCGCTCGCGCAGGGGCGCGAGCAGGTCGGCGAGGCGGCGGCCGGAGCGCGAGACGAACTGCAGCACCAGGAGCGCGGGCAGGATGCCCGTGTCCACGCCGTAGAACTCGCGGAAGTAGTAGTGCCCGGAGACCTCGCCGGCGAACATCCCACCGGTCTCCCGCATCGCCACCTTGATGAAGGCGTGGCCGACGCGCGACACCTCCGCGGTGCCGCCGCAGCGCTCGACCGTGTCGGGCACGGCGCGCGAGGCCCGCACGTCGTAGAGGATCGTGGCGCCGGGGTGGAGGCGCAGCACCTCCTCGGCGAGCAGCGCGGTGACGAAGTCGCCGGGGACGAAGGCGCCGTCCTCGTCGATGAAGAAGCAGCGGTCCGCGTCGCCGTCCCAGGCGATGCCGAGGGCGCCGGGGTGGTCCCGCACCTTGCCCTCGATGAAAGCCCGGTTCTCCTCGAGCAGCGGGTTCGGCTGGTGGTCGGGGAAGGCGCCGTTCGGCTCGAGGAAGAACGGCACCGCGGTGATCGGGAGCCGCTCGAGGATCGGCCCGAGCATCGTCCCGGCCATGCCGCTGCCGCCGTCGAGCACGACCTCGAGGTCGCGCATCGCCGCGAGGTCGACGAGGGACAGCATCTTCTCGGCGTACGCGGGGAGGACGTCGACCGGGCTCGCGGTCCCGGGCTGCGCGGCGTCCGGCAGCGGGTCGCCGAGCGCGGCGGCCTTGACCTCGTTCAGGCCGGAGGCGCTGCCGACCGGCTGGGCGCCGGCGCGCACGATCTTCATCCCGTTGTACTCGGCCGGATTGTGCGACGCGGTCACGATCAGGCCGCCGTCGAGGCCGTTCTCCGCGACGGCGAAGTACAGCATCTCGGTGCCGATCTCCCCGAGCACGTCGACGTCGGCACCGCCGGCGATCGCGCCCTCGATCGCGGCGCGCGCGAGGTCGGGGGAGGAGAGGCGCATGTCGTGCCCGATCGCGATCCGCTTCGGCCGGAAGGCCTCCACGTAGGCGCGGCTGATGCGGCGGGCGCCCTCGGGGTCGAGCTGGTCCGGGACGGTGCCGCGGACGTCGTAGGCCTTGAAGATGGCGGGATCGAGCGTCATGGACTGGAGGGTACCCATGCCTCGCTGATCAGACGCCAGGCGTCGTCGAGGGACTGCGGCATCACGCGCGTATCGGCCAGGACCGGCATGAAGTTGGTGTCGCCGTTCCAGCGCGGCACGACGTGGAGGTGCAGGTGGCCCTCGATGCCCGCGCCCGCCGTGCGGCCCAGGTTGAGGCCGGCGTTCACGCCGTGCGGGCGCAGCGTCGCGTCGAGGGTGCGCAGGCCGCGGTCGAGCAGGTCCCACAGCTCGGCGCGCTCGTCCGCATCGAGCTCGCCGGGCTGCGCGAGGTGCCGATAGGGCGCGATCAGGATGTGCCCGTTGGTGTACGGGTAGAGGTTGAGGAGCGCGAAGCAGCGCTCGCCGCGGTGCACGATCAGGGCCGCCCGGTCGTCGCCGCGCTCGGGGGCCGCGCAGAAGACGCACTCCAGCGGATCGTGCCCGGAGGCGGCCTTGACGAACTCGAGGCGCCAGGGTGCCCACAGCCGCTCCATGGGTCGGAGCGTACCCGCAGCGCGCGGGGGCGGGTACCCTCGGTGCATGGCGCCCGTACCCGAGATCGGCGTGCTCGCCGCGCGGCTGGCCGGCACGCTCGACGGCCCGCCGCCCCCGGCCACGGCCAGCGTGATGCTCTGCGTGCGCGAGGGCGAGCGCGGGAGCGAGATCCTGCTCTGCCGACGTGCGCAGCGGGCCGGTGACCCCTGGTCGGGGCACGTCGGCCTGCCGGGCGGCCGGGTCGAGCCGGAGGACCCCGATCCGCTGGCCGCCGCGGCCCGCGAGACGCTGGAGGAGGTCGGCTTCGACCCGCTCGGCGCGGGCACCGTGCTCGGGATGCTCGAGCCGCTGCAGCCGCGCGCGTTCCCGATCCTGATCGGCGCCTACGTGGCCCACATCACGCGGGATACGCCACTCGTCCTCTCCGAGGAGCTGGCGGCGGCCTGGTGGACGCCATTCGCCGACCTCGAGCACGTCAGCGCGGAGGTGCCGGAGGCCCCGACGCGGGTGTCGGCATGGCGGCTCCCGCACGCCGACGCCGCGGACGTCGTGCTGTGGGGCATCACGTACCGCCTGCTCGACCGCCTGCTGGCCGCAGCCGCCTGAGCGCGTTCGGCCACCGGCCTCCGGACGCCGATAGACTCAGCACGATGGCGGGCGGGCACACCGAACTCGCGACGGAGCGCGCGGTGGGCGCGCTGCAGCGCGTCCACGACGAGATCGACCGCGCGGTGCGGACGCCGCCCGGGCTGATCGCGGACCTCCTGACCGCGCTCGTCGGCGAGGGCCACGTCCTGCTCGAGGACGTCCCGGGCGTCGGCAAGACCGCGCTCGCCCGCTCGCTGGCACGGGCGGTCGGCGTCGACTTCGCGCGCATCCAGTGCACCCCCGACCTCCTGCCCGGCGACATCACCGGGGTCGAGGTGTTCGACCAGCGCGACCACGAGTTCCACTTCCGACCCGGTCCCATCTTCACGAACCTCCTGCTCGTCGACGAGGCGAACCGCGCCTCCCCGAAGACCCAGGCGGCGCTGCTCGAGGCGATGCAGGAGCGGCAGGTCACGGTCGACGGCACGGGCCACCGGATCGCCGCGCCGTTCATGGTGATCGCCACGCAGAACCCGATCGAGTTCGAGGGCACCTTCCCGCTGCCCGAGGCCCAGCTCGACCGCTTCGCGATGCTGCTCTCGCTGGGCTACCCGTCGCGCGAGGACGAGGTCCGGCTTCTCGCCGAGCACGCCGCGGGCGACCCGGTCGAGGCGATCGCCCCCGTGGCGGACGTCGACGAGCTGCGCGCGGCGATCCGCCTCGCCCGTGATCTCCACGTGGAGGCCGCGGTCAACGAGTACGCCGTCGGGATCCTCGGGCGCACCCGCGACGACCCGCGCCTGTCCCTCGGGGCCAGCCCGCGCGCCGGCGTCGTGATGATGCGGATGGCCCGGGCCCGCGCCCTGCTCGGCGGGCGCGCCTTCGTCACCCCCGGGGACGTCGCGCTCGTCGCGCCGCGCGTGCTCGCGCACCGCGTCGTCCCGTCGGCGGATGCGCGCGCGGCGGGCGCCACGCCGACGGACGTGATCGACGACATCGTCGCCCGCACGCCGCTGCCCCTGTAGCCATGCCGACCGCCCGCGGATGGGTCGTCCTCGCCTGCGGGATCGGGCTGTACGTCGCCGCCCGCGGGTTCGGGGCGCCGGTGCTCGGCGTCGTCGCGCTGGCGTTCCTCCTCGGCCCGGCGGCCGCGGTCGCCCACTGCCTGCGCCACCGCGCGGCCGGGCTCGCGCTGGAGGTGCGCCTGAGTCCACCCCGGCCGATCGAGGGCAGACCCTGGTCCTGCCGTCTGGCGGTGACGGGCGCCCTGCCCCGGCATGCGCGGCTCACGGTCAACCTGCTCGGCCGCCCGCTCGACGTGGCCCTGCGGCGCGCGCAGGGCGCCGCGCACGGCGAGGCGGCGGGCATCGCCGGACGGCGCGGGCGCTACCCGCTGGGTGCCGCCCGCGTGCGGGTCGTGGACCCGCTCGGGCTGGCCGCGGTCGAGCGGCCGGCGGCGGCCAAGGGCGACGCGATCGTCTGGCTGGACGCCGCACGGGCCGAGGCCGACGGGCGCGGCGGCACGGGCGGTGACGGGCGCCGGCACGGCGTGCGGGTGCGCACGCTGGGGTTCGACCTGCACGGCATCCGCGAGCACCAGCCCGGGGAGTCCCTGCGCCGCGTCGACTGGAAGACCTCCGCGCGCACGGGAGACCTGATGGTGCGCGAGCTCGAGGATTCCGGCCGGGTCGAGGTGCTCGTGGTCGCAGATCCGGGCCACGACGGGGCCGCGGTCGATCCCGAGCGCATCGACGCCGCGCTGCGGCGGGCGGCCGCCCTCGCCCAGGCCCTGTCGCGGGCCGAGACGGCCGCCGTGCTCGCGGTCGAGGCGGAGCGGCGCGAGCGGATCCCGCTCGACGGCACCGCAGCCTCGCGCGCCCACGCCCTCGATGCGCTGTCGACGGCGCCCGCGGACCGGCGGGATGATCTCGGCGCGCGCTTGGCCCGCTGTCCCGATGCCCTCGTGGCCCGCACGATCATCGTCGTCACGGCGTCACCGAGCGAGGGTCTCGTGGCGTGGGCGGACCGCGCGAGCCGCCGCTGCCCGGTGGAGATCGTGGATGTCGGGCGCGACGGCCCCGGCCTTGCGCGCACCGAGCCGGCGGGGGTGCCCGCGTGAGGCGCGTCGGCGGAGCGCTGCTCGTGACCGCGCTGGCGCTCGCCTGCGGCGTCGCCGTGGCCGCGCAGCTGCGGCGGATGCTCGAGCCCCCGGAGGGGTGGCCGGGCATCGCGCTCGCGCTCGCCGCCTGCCTCGCCGTCGCCTGGCTGGTGCGGATCGCGCCCGCGGGACTGCCGCGGATCAGCGCGTCGGCGGTTGCGCTGCTCGCGGCGGTCCTCTGCGTCGTCGGCCTGCGGACCGGCCGCTGGCCGCTGCAGTCGGACGTCGGCGGCCCGGACGGCTACCTCGGGGCCTCGGGCTACCTGCGTCAGACGGGGTTGGCGCTCGGCGAGATCGGTCGGGCGTGGGTGCAGGTCCTGTACCCGGCCGACGCCGTCGCGGAGCCCGACGCCGTCGCGGTGGTCCGGCTGGTCGGGCTGCTCCTCGCCCTCGTGGCCGCGCTCGCGCTGATCGCCTACCGCTCGCCCCTGCCCGCGGTCCTGTCCGTCGCCGTCGCCACCGCCGTCGGCAGCCTCTTCCTCGGACTCGAACCCGTCCGAGCGCGTACGCCCAGACGGGTTCGAGTCCG
>JBEGMS010000301.1:0-8761 GCA_041182985.1 Actinomycetota bacterium | reverse complement strand
TCATCCGCCAGATCCGCACCGGCGCGCCCGACCCGCTGATGCGGCCGTTCGACCCGGCGCGCCTCGTCGGCGTCGAGGACGACGCCGGCGCCCACGCCGACTACTACGGCGGCTACGCGCGCACCGGGGGTCAGCCGTGAACGGCGCGCTGCTCGTCCGCGAGCCGGTGCCAGCTCGCGAGCGTCGCGGTGCGGTGCACGAGCATCGCCTCGCGCGCGGCGTCGCCGTCCCCGGCGAGCGCGGCGTCGAGCAGGATGCGGTGCTCCGCCTGGGCCGCCTCCATGCGCCCCGGCTCGGAGCCGAACAGGCTGCGCTGGCGCCGGGCCGCCCAGGCGCGGTCCCACTGCGTGCGGATCAGCTCGTCGAGGGCCTCCCCCGCCGCCGCCTCGAGCGCCTCGTGGAAGGCGCGATTGGCGATGCTGAAGGCGGCGCTGTCACCAGCCGCGACGGCAGCGTCGAGCTTCTCGTAGGCGGCCTCCGCGCGGCGCAGCGCCCGGGCGTCGAGCCGCGAGACGCTGCGCTCGACCGCGAGCGCCTCGAGCCACATGCGGATCGCGATCTGGTCGCTGACGTCGTCGAGGGAGATCTCGGTGACGGTCGCGCCGCGGTGATCCTGGATCTCGACGAGCCCGTCGCGCTGCAGCATCCGCAGCGCCTCGCGCACCGGCATCTCGCTCAGGCCGAGCTCCTGGCCGATCTCGCGCAGGCGCAGCCGGGTGCCGGGCTCGTAGCGGCCCTCGGCGATCCGCGCGCGGATCGCCTCGTAGGCGTAGGCGCTCTTGACGGCGGGGGCGGAGGTCATGCCCCGAAGGATACGGATTCGATATCCGATCAGATGACACGAGGAGGACGGAGATGAGCATCGACAAGGTCGCGATCGTCGGCGGGGGGATCGTCGGCACCGCCTGCGCCTACTTCCTCGCGCGCGAGGGCAAGCGCGTCACGCTGTTCGAGGAGACCGCGCTCGCGCACGGCGCCTCGGGCCGCAACCCGGGATTCGTCTGGCTGCACACGCGCAACCCCGGCTTCGGCCGCGAGGTCAGCCTCGCGTCGCGCGCCCTCTACGACCAGCTGGTCGAGGACCTCCCGCTCGACTTCGAGTTCCGCCCGAGCGGCGGGATCATCTTCTACACCACCGAGGAGCAGGGCGCGATCGTCCGCGAGTTCGTCGAGACGGTCCGGGCCGATGGCTACCCGATGGAGCACATCGACGGCGCCGAGGTGCGCCGCATGGTCGAGCCCATCCGCGAGGACGTCCTGGGCGCCTCCTTCTGCCCCGCCGACGCCTGCATCAACACGCCGCTGCTCGTGCGCTCATTCGCCGAGGGCGCCCGCCAGGCGGGCGCGGAGATCCGCGAGGGCGTGGGCGTGACGCGCCTGATCGAGGAGGGCGGCCGCGTCGTCGGCGTCGAGACCTCGGAGGGCCGCTTCGAGGCCGACGCGGTCGTCCTCGGCGCCGGCGCCTGGGCCCGCAAGCTGGCGGATACCGTCGGCATCCAGCTCGCCGTCGGCGGGGAGCGGCTGCAGGTCGCCGCGACCGTGCCGGTGCCGGAGATCAAGGTCGAGCCGCTCGTGTACGGCCCGCTCGTGACCAAGCAGTACCGCCTCTTCCGCGATCTCCCGAGCTGGGATGCGGCCCACTTCACCGAGCCGTACGAGGACGAGGCCAACATCGAGGTCCTCGAGCTGATCTCGCAGCGGCGCAACGGCGAGATCCTGATGGGCTGCGCGATGGACTACCCCGACGAGATCGACCTCCGCCCCACGGTCGAGGGCCTCGCGCGCTCCCTGCAGTCGATCGTCCAGGACTTCCCCGGCCTGCGCGGCGTCGCGGTCGACCGGGTCTGGGCCGGTATCCTGCCGTTCACCAGCGACACGGCGCCGATCATCGACGAGCCGATCCCCGGGCTCTTCCTCGGCTCGGGCCACGTCTACGGCAATGCCGCCGGGCCCATGACCGGGAAGCTGATCACCCAGCTGATCATGGACCAGGAGCCCGAGATCGCCCTCGACGAGGTGCGCTTCGACCGCGCGCTCGAGATGCCGGGCGCCGGCGTCGCCGTGCGCTGGTAGCGGGTCCGGCTAGCGGCCCGCCCGCCACGCCAGCAGCCGCTCGAGCCCGTCGAGCGGCCAGTCCGGCCCGGACGAGCCGAAGATGAAGAACGTGGCGCCCGCGTCGATGAACGCCTGCAGGTGCGCGTCCAGCTCGGCCGGGTCGTGCGGGATCTCGTCCTCGTTGAGCATGATCGAGCGCTCGATCTCGGCCGGGTCGCGGCCCACGGTCGCGCAGTGGGCGTCGAGCACCTCGCACTTGTGGCGGATCACGTCGGGGTCGCCGAAGCCGTGCCAGATGTCGGCGTGCTGGGCGACGAGCTTGAGCATGACCTTCTCGCCGCCGCCGCCGATCATGATCGGGATGCGGCCGCGGACGGGCGGCGGGTTGCCGATCGCCATCCGCTCCTTCACGACGGGGATCGCGTCGCGGAAGGCGTGCAGGCGCGTGATCGCCGTCCCGAACTCGTACCCGAACTGCTCGTAGTCCTTCTCGAACCAGCCCGAGCCGATGCCGAGCGTGAGCCGGCCGCCCGAGATGTGGTCGACGGTGCGGGCCATGTCGCCGAGCAGGTTCGGGTTGCGGTACGACATGCAGGTCACGAGCGCGCCGATCTCCACGCGGCTCGTGGCCTCGGCGAGCGCCGCGATCAGGGTCCAGCACTCGAAGTGCGGGCCGTCGGGGTCGTCGTAGAGCGGGTAGAAGTGGTCCCAGTTGTAGATGGCGTCGACGCCGAGCTCCTCGGCACGCACCCACGACGCGCGCATCGCGTCGTAGCCGCCGTGCTGGGGCCGGGCCTGGAAGCCGATCCGGATCGCGCGCTCGCTCATCGTCATCCCATCCAATGCTCGGAGTCGACGGACATCAGGCACTGCACCCGCACCTCGCCCTCGCGGCGGAACGGGTAGTCACTGCCCAGGTACTTCTGCGCGAGGGCGTCGATGCCCGCGTCGCCGCCCTCGGTGGTCATCGCCACGGACCCGCGCAGCTCCGCGTAGCGGTAGCCGTTGGCCGGGTCGAGGAGCAGGATCGTCACGCGGGGGTCGGCGGCCATGTTGCGGTGCTTGGCGCGCCCCTCCGCGGTGTTGAAGACCACGTGGTCGCCCTCGACGTGCAGCCACACCACCGTCACCTGGGGGTGGCCGTCGGGGCCGATCGTGGCCAGGCTGGCGAAGAGCGGCTGCTCGAGCAGCACGCGGGCGTCGGCGGAGATGGGCATGGGCGGAGCCTAGCGGCTGGGATCGGCGCGGCGGCGGCGCCAGTCGAGCAGGAGGCGCAGCCCGTCGAGGTCGTAGTCGGGGCCGGGCGCCGAGTAGAAGAGGTACGTCGCGCCCGCCTCGACGTACGCGTCGAAGAGGTCGTCGCCGCCGAGCTCGTGCGCCTCGAACATCACGCTGCGCTCGATCTCGGCCGGGTCGCGGCCGACGTCGGCGCAGTGCGCATCGAGCACCGCGCACTTGTGGCGGATCTCCTCCGGCGTCCCGAAGCCGTGCCAGATGTCGGCGTGCTCGGCGACCAGCCGCAGCATCACCTTCTCGCCGCCGCCGCCGATCATGATCGGGATGCGGCCGCGGACGGGCGGCGGGTTGCCGACGGCCATCCGCTCGCGGATCACGGGGAGCGCGTCGCGGAACGCATGCAGACGCGTGATCGCCGTCCCGAACTCGTACCCGAAGGCGACGTAGTCCGGCTCGAACCAGCCCGACCCGAGACCGACGACGAGCCGACCGCCGGAGATGTGGTCGACGGTGCGGGCCATGTCGCCGAGCAGGTTCGGGTTGCGGTACGAGACGCAGGTCACCATCGCGCCGATCTCCACCCGGCTCGTCACCTCGGCGAGGGCGGCGAGGGTCGTCCAGCACTCGAAGTGCATCCCGTCGAGGTCGCTCTCGACGGGCAGGAAGTGGTCGTCGTTGTAGATGCCGTCGGCGCCGAGCGCCTCGGCCTCGACCCAGGCGGCGCGCATCGCCGCGAACGTGCCGTCCTGCGGGCTGCACTCGTACCCGATGCGGATGGGCCGGCTCACGCGAAGAGGTCCCGGTCGCGGTCGATGATGCCGCCCGCGGCGCCCTCCGCGCCCGCCTCGAGCGCCACGCCGCGGACGATCGCGGCGGGAACGCCCCCGGCGGGGCCGAGGGCGAGCTCGGCGGCGCTCGCCAGCTGGTCGGCCACGTGCACCTGCGTCGAGTGGAACGGCCGGCCCACGTCGTCGAGCCGGCCCGCGTGCTCGACCACCGTCGCGAACCCCGCGGCGCCCAGGGCGACGCCGACGGTGCCGCGGCGGAACGGGCGGCCGATCGAGTCCGAGATCACGACCGCCACCTGCGCGCCGGTCGCGGTGCGCAGCGCGTCGCGGAGCGCGCGCGCCGAGGCGTCGGGATCGACGGGCAGGAGCGTCACGTGGTCGGGGTCGTCCTGGTTCGAGCGGTCCACCCCGCTTGAGCCGAGCACGTGGCCCTGGGCCGTGCGGCCGACGATGAACGCGCCGCGCCGGCGGACGACCTCCGCCGACTCGCCGAGGATCACCTCGACGAGGCGCGGGTCGCCCTCGCTCTCGGCGGCGATCGCGCGGGCCTCGGCGGACGGCTCGACCGTCGCGAGGTCGACGATCCGACCCTCGGCCTTCGACACCGGCTTCTGGGCCACGACCAGGACGTCGCCGTTGACGAGCGACTCGCCGGCGTCGGCGATCGCCCGGACGAGCAGGCCGGCGAGGTCGTCGCCGGGGCGGATCCGCTCGGCGAGGGGGATCGGGACGACCCGGATCACGCGTCCTCGAACGACCACCCGGTCAGCCGCTCGAGCTCGACCCGGACGATCGCGCGGTGGTCGGTGCGGGCCGCCTCGTAGGCCGGCACGAGGAAGGGCAGGACGTAGCGGCGCATGATCGCGGCCCGCTCCCGATCGACATCGACGTCCCCATCGCCGAGGACCACGGCCGGACCCGCCCCCATCACGCCCCGCATCGGGAACGCGACCTCGGCGACGCTGAACGAGAGGTGGCCGCTGTCGGCGAGGCGCCGCACCCAGCGGCGCTCGTGGCGCGTCCAGATCAGCATCGCGTCGTCGTCCGTGATCCGATACCAGACGGGCACCGTCGTCGTCGTGCCGTCCTCGCGCAGGGTGCTGACGTGCGCGATCTTCGCGGGCCACGCGCGGAGGAAGTCGAGCGCCAGGGCGCGGTCGGCGTCGGCCATCGGGTCAGTCTAGCCCGGCGGTCAGGCCAGGACGGCCCGCGCGACCGCGGCACGGGCCCCGGGGTCCGTGAGAAGCGCGGGCGCCGCGATCGCGCGCAGGCCGAGCGCCTCGACGTCGGCCGTGAGGGCCGCGTCGGCCGGGTCGAGCAGGTAGGCGCCGGCCACGTCGGCGACGCACTCGGCCGCGCCCGCGACGTCGGCGCGGCGGCCGAGCGACGCGAGCATCTCGAGCAGCGGGCCCTTGACGGCGCGGCCCCCGATCAGCGGGGCGACGGCGACCACGTCCGTGCGCCGGACGTGGACGGCGTCGCGCAGCCCGTCGACGGCGAGGATCGGGTCGAGCGAGACGAACGGGTTCGACGGGGCGAGCACGATCCGGTCGGCGTCGGCGATCGCCTCGAGCACCCCGGGGCCGGGCCGGGCGCCGGGGACGCCCTCGAAGCGCACGCCGGCCACGGGGTCGGCGGCGCGGCGGCGCACCAGCCACTCCTGGAACGGCAGCTCGCCGTCGTCGGTGGCGATCCACGTGCGCAGGCGGTCGTCGGTGGCGGCGAGGATGCGGCTCGGGCAGCCCCAGCGCGCCGCCACGTCGGCGGTGATCGCCGACAGGGGCTCGCCCGCGGCGAGCCGGCGCGTGCGGCTGATGTGCAGCGCGAGGTCGCGGTCGCCGAGGATGAACCAGTCGTCCTCGCCGAGCCCGGTGATCTCCTCCATCACGTGGCGGGTGTCGCCGGCGACCCCCCAGCCGTTGGCCGGGTCGATGCGGCCGGTCAGGGTGTACAGCACGGTGTCGAGGTCGGGGGCGATGTGCAGGCCCCAGTGCACGGTGTCGTCGCCGACGTTGCCGACGACGGTCAGCTCGCCCGGCGCGAGGGCCTCCTGCAGCGCGAGGGCCATGCGGGCGCCGCCGACGCCGCCCGCGATGCAGGTCACCCGCATGCGGCCTCGAAGGCGGCGAGGTCGGCGGGCGTGTCGATGTCGCGGGCGAGCCCGGGGCGCTCGACCGTGACGCCGCCGTGGCGGGCCGCCGAGCCCTCGCCGTAGGACGGGACGAACGCACCGGGCGGCCGTGCCGCGACGGCGTTCGTGCGCCCGTCGGGGGACGGTGCGACGGCCACGGGGTCGGCGGCGGCGAGCAGGGCCTCGACGTCCTCGGTCGTCACGTACGGCAGGTCGGCGGCGATCACCACCACCGCCTCGGCGTCGCCGTGGACGGCGAGCCCGCGGCGCACCGACCCCGTCAGGTCCTCGCCGCCGTCGTCGACCACCGAGGCGCCGAGCTCGCGCGCCGCGATGTACGCCATCGGGTCGGACGAGACGATCGCCACCTCGAGCCCGGCCCCCTGGCAGGCGTCGACGACGCGCGTCAGCATGCGCAGCGCGAGGTCGTGGCGGGCCTCGGCGTCGAGGACCTCGCCGAGGCGCG
Organism: Actinomycetota bacterium; assembly: GCA_041182985.1. Classification (GTDB taxonomy): domain Bacteria; phylum Actinomycetota; class Thermoleophilia; order Gaiellales; family F1-60-MAGs149; genus F1-60-MAGs149. Next base: position 2,085 of record JBEGMS010000301.1, on the reverse strand, counting down.
ACTTGGCGTCGTCCAGGGCCTTGAGCGGGACCAGGGCTATCATCCCGCGGCAGTCTACGTCCGCCCGCCGCGGCGGGCGCGAAGGGAGTCGCGTGATCCGGATCGGCTACAAGGCCTCGAGCGAGCAGTTCGCGCCGCGGGAGCTCCTCGAGTTCGCGGTCCACGCCGACGCGCAGGGCTGGGACACCATCGCGATCTCGGACCACTTCCAGCCGTTCCGGCACACCGGGGGCCACTCCCCCTTCTCGTTCGCCTGGATGGGCGCGCTCGTCGAGCGCACCTGCCACGCCGCGATCGGCACCAGCGTGATCACCCCGACCTTCCGCCACCACCCCTCGTCGGTGGCGCAGGGCTTCGCGACCCTCGCCTGCCTGGCCCCCGGCCGCATCTTCCTCGGCGTCGGCTCCGGCGAGTCGCTCAACGAGGTGCCCCCGACGGGCGTCGACTGGCCCGACGGCCCCGAGCGCCTCAAGCGCCTGAAGGAGTCGCTGGCCCTGATCCGCCAGCTCTGGTCCGAGGAGCGCGTGACGTTCGAGGGCGACTACTACCAGACGGTCAAGGCCACGATCTACGACCTGCCCGAGGCGCCGCCGCCGATCTACGTCGCCGCCGCCGCGCCGCTCGCGTCGCGCTACGCCGGCGCCACCGCCGACGGCTTCATCACGACGTCGGGCAAGCCGCGTGAGCTCTACACGGAGAAGATCCTGCCGGCCCTCGCCGAGGGCGCCGAGAAGGCGGGCCGCTCCCTCGCCGACCTCGACCTGCTGATGGAGATCAAGCTCTCGTACCACCCCGACGTCGAGCAGGCCCGCGCCGACTGCGAGTTCTGGGCCCCCCTGGCCCTGCCCGCCGAGCTCAAGAAGGACATCGACGACCCGGCCGAGCTCGAGCGCCTCGCCGCCGACCCATCGGTCGACGCCACCAGCCGCTTCATCTGCACGAACGACCCCGATGAGGCCGTCGAGCGGATCGCCGCGTACGTGGAGATGGGCTTCACGAACCTCGTCTTCCACTACCCGGGCCCCGACCAGATCGGCTTCATCGACCGCTTCGAGGCCGACCTGCGCCCGCGGATCGCGGCCCGCTGGGCCTGAGCATCCCGCCCTCCGCCGCTAGGCTTCAGAGGTGCTGACCGCCGCCGAGGCACTCGCGCTCGCCGACGACCCGGCGCCCGACGTCGAGGGCCTCTGCGCCGACGCGCGCGCCCGGCGGCTCGCCGCCCGCGGCGTCGTCGTCACCTACTCGCCGAAGGTCTTCATCCCGCTGACCGTCCTCTGCCGGGACGTCTGCCACTACTGCACGTTCGCGAAACCGCCGCGCAAGGGGCAGCGCGCCTACATGACCCCCGACGAGGTCCTGGAGGTGGCACGGGCGGGCGCCGCGCAGGGCTGCCGCGAGGCGCTCTTCACCCTCGGCGACAAGCCCGAGCTGCGCTACCCGGCGGCGCGCGAGGAGCTCGACCGGCTCGGCTTCCCGACCACGGCGGCCTACCTCGCGCACTGCATGGAGCGGGTGCTCGACGAGACGGGCCTCCTGCCCCACGCCAACCCCGGCGTCCTCGACGACGCGGAGCTGTCCGAGCTCCGGCGCTTCGCCCCCAGCCAGGGGATCATGCTCGAGACCGCGAGCGCGCGGCTGTCCGGGCGCGGCATGCCGCACTTCGGCTCGCCCGACAAGGACCCCGACGTGCGCCTCGACGCGCTCGGCCGGATGGGCGCGCTCCGGATCCCGACCACCTCGGGGATCCTGATCGGGATCGGCGAGACCCGCACGGAGCGGGTCGAGGCCCTGCTCGCCCTGCGCGACCTGCACGCCGCGCACGGCCACCTGCAGGAGGTGATCGTCCAGAACTTCCGGGCCAAGCCGGACACGAAGATGCGGGACGCGCCCGAGCCGTCGCTCGACGACCACCTCTGGACCATCGCCGTCGCGCGGCTGCTCCTGCCCGACGAGGTCGCGGTGCAGGCCCCGCCCAACCTCGCCCACGCCGACTTCCCGCGCCTCCTCGACGCCGGGATCGACGACTGGGGCGGCGTCTCGCCGGTCACCCCCGACCACGTCAACCCCGAGGCGCCCTGGCCCGAG